>JAGMEO010000001.1 GCA_023128135.1 Candidatus Bathyarchaeota archaeon
TCGGAAGATTATAGAATTTTAACCCAAGCGACTTTCATAGAGCTTTGGAACAAAGGGTTAATATACGAATCAACTAGGCCAAACATTTACTGTATTCATTGTAAAACAACAATTGCTGATGCAGAAGTTGAATATGAGGAGCTAATTACGCAACTAGTTTACATTAATTTTGACTTGAAAGACGGTAGACAAATAACAATAGCAACAACTCGTCCTGAATTGCTTTGTGCATGTCAGGCAATTATTTTCCATCCAGATGATGATAGGTATAAAAATCTTGAAGAAACAACAGCTATTCTTCCAATTTACAACAGAGAGGTTTCTATTATTCAGAGCAAGGAGGCAAAGCCAGAGTTTGGAACTGGGCTTGCGATGATATGTAGTTATGGTGACTTTTCAGATGTTCGATTATTTAGAGAACTTGGTTTACAAGAAATAATTGCCATAAATGAAGAAGGAAAGATGACGGAAAATGCAGGAAAATATTCATTCCAATTAGTTGAAGATGCAAGAATACAGATAATAAAAGATTTGAAAGAACAGGGTGCGGTTGTAAAGACAGAAGAAATTAAACATAGAACTCCTGTTTGTGGTAGAAGCCGCACACCAATAGAAATAATTTCAATGAAAGAGTACTATCTGAAACAAATTGAATATCTTCCTAATATTCGAAAAATTGCTGAAAACATGCTATTCCATCCAGAAAAACATAGACAAATATTATTGAACTGGATTGATTCTGTTACAATTGATTGGCCAATTTCTAGGAGAAGATATTACGGAACCGAAATACCAATATGGTATTGCAAAGAATGCGATAAACCAAACATACCTAAATCAGGAAAATATTACCAACCTTGGAAAGAGAAACCGCCGTTCAAATCATGTCAGCACTGCGGGAGTAAAAAAGGCTTCATAGGTGAAAATAGAATTTTTGATACTTGGATGGATTCAAGTGTATCACCACTTTTCATTTCTGGTTATTTGAGAGATAATAAACACTTTAAAAAAACATTCCCAAATACTTTAAGACCACAAGCAAAGGATATCGTGAGAACGTGGTTATTTTACACAATTCTTAGATGTTTTCAATTGACAAATCAACCACCTTTCGATCGAGTATGGATTATGGGATTTGGTGTTGACGAGAAAGGAGAGAGGATGAGCAAAAGTAGGGGAAATGTTATAGATCCGTTTCCTATTTTAAAGAAATATGGTGCTGACACATTTAGATTCTGGGGGGCTTCAGAAACAAGTCTAGGTTCTGATTTCAGATGTTCTGTACAAAAAATTGCGAGCGCCTCAAGGTTCTTAACCAAAATTTGGAATATATCCAGATTCATATCTAGTTTTCCAAAGCCAAAAGAAGTCAAGCTTACAAATACAGACAAATGGATTTTAGCTGAACTCAGTAACTTGATAAAAATTTCTCTAAAAGGATATAAAAGCTTCAATTTTTTCATTCCATCAAACACAATCCGGGAATTTGCCTGGAATTTATTTGCTGCGCATTATATAGAAATAGTTAAAAAAAGGGCGTATGGCCAAGGATTTACAAAAGACGAGCAAAAAGCTGCTTGGTTCACTCTTCACACTTGTCTAAAAAATATTTTGTTATTGCTTGCTCCAATAACACCATTTATTACAGAGGTGATTTGGAAACAACTATATCACGAAAAGAGCATCCATGTAAACCAATTTCCAGAAATTAAATGGAAAACCGATTTATCAGAAATGACCAGCGATTTGATAAGATTTAATTCAAAGATTTGGAACGATAAGAAAGAAAAAGACTTGTCTCTAACAGAATCTATAAAAACAAAAATACCTGAAAAACTCAAACCATTCGAAAAAGACCTAATTCACATGCATAATATAACTACTTAGCTTACACATAATAACTACTTTCAACCAGTGTGCTAATGAAACACTTGTGCGTACAATCTTTTGCTACGTCTATTCACATTACCTTTTTTGTTCCTAATTTATAGTTTAAAAGTACGATGTAAAACTGGTGGGCCCGGCGGGATTTGAACCCGCGTTCTCTGGCTCCGAAGGCTTACACCAGTGTAGCTTATCTACATCTGTCAGTGCCTTGATCCAAACTAGGCTACGAACCCACAAATCAGATGTGAAAAGCACCTAAAGAGATTTTCTATTTTCTTGAATAATATATGAATAATTGTAACAATTGAATAAATCAGTGAAAATTGTTTAAATTATAGTTTATAATTATTTGAATTGAATCCTTTATCTTCACATTTTATTGTTAAAGGAGAATCATAATATGGGAGAGACACATTTACAAGATCTGCAATTCCGACTTATGACCATTGAATTACTTACTATCGCTAAGAAGAAGTATACTTACAGAGAATTAGCTTCTAAAACAGGGCTTCCTGTAACAGTCCTAAGTAGATATGTTAAGGGGCATGTTCTGCCAGGAGGAGGTAGAGCGCGAAAACTATGGGTAATTTTAAAGAAGCTTGTAGGACTAGAAGAAGAGCTTAGAAGAAGAATTAAGTTTGATGAATCAGGTTACTTCGACAACACATCAATTATAAGTGATATTGCTCTTTTAAAGCAAGCTGCACAATATGCTCTATCAAAATTTGCTGGAAGGCGAATTACTAAAGTATTAACTGTTGCGACGGACGGTATACCCTTAGCCACTGTAGTGGCTGACGCGTTAAATGTCGATTTACTAATGGTTAAGAAGAATAAAGAAGTCGGAGTGAAAGACTTCATAGAGGAAACCTTTATTCCTGGTTTTTCAGATGTAATAACCTCTCTCTATTTGCCTAAAGGGGCTGTTAAAAGAGGGGACAGTGTTCTAATTGTAGATGATGTCATAAAAACTGGCGAAACACAACGAGCATTAATGGATATGATGAAAAAAGCAAGAGCCGAGGTTGCTGGTATTTATGCTCTTATAGCAATTGAAAATGATTGGTTGTCTAAACTGCAGAATACTCCTAAATGTCCAATTGAAGTTGTCATAACCGTGCGACCACGAAAAATAAACAAGCGAAGACAAAAATAGTTCATCACCTAAAGATAATGTGTTTATGAGTAACTTCTATTAAAGAAATTCAGTGTTAATCGCTATCAACTTTTTAAATTATGAGATCTGTGTTTTTATCTCTAGTCGTGATTTTATGTCCGAAGAAATAATTGAAGCAAGTTTCAAAAAAAGCGGAGTCATAATTCCATCTCAAAAAGACGCTGATCTTTTGTATAAAAGCGGCTATGGGATTTTACATAAACAAGATGAAGGATCAATTTTAGGATCATGCGAAACACTTCACTTAGTTGCTGAGAAACGGCTTCATGTAATTGATAATGAGAACCGTAAGGAACTAAATTTCCCAACGCTGCTTGAAAAGTTCCGAAGTAAAGATGCAGAGATATGGACTAGATACCTAATTTACAGGGATCTTAGAAGTAGAGGCTATGTTGTTAGAGACGGATTCAGCTTTGGGATAGATTTCCGTTTATACGAACGAGGCAAATATGGGGAACAAGCTGCAAAGTATATTGTCTTTGGTATATGTGAAGGAATTCCGACACCTATCAAGAAGCTTAGTGAGATTCTTCGATTCGTTCAAAGTACAAAAAAGAGTCTCATTCTTGCGGTTGTGGATAGGAGAGGTGAGATCGTGTATTATTCACTTTCTAAACTTACTTTTTAATAGAGGATAATTTTGTTAAAAGCAATTGGTTTCATCAAAGTAACAAGGATTATCAATTCCTTAATGATGGGGTTTGCTGTTTTAATAGGTGAAACCATTGCACTGAGAGGTAGCCCTCCTCATTTTATGAGTACTTTGCTTGGATTTACCACTGCTTTCACTTTAACTGGGGCTTCAATGGCTGTTAATGATTATTATGATAGGGCTGTCGATGCTGTGAACGAGCCTAACCGTCCAATACCTAGTGGGATAATTTCTCCAAAAGAAACCTTAGTATATGCTGCAGCATTAGTCATTATTGGTATGCTATCAGCGTTTTTTACAAATTATGCTTGCCTTATAACTGCTGCGATTTCATTGGCTGTATCCATGTTTTATAATACAAAAGGTAAAGCATCAGGTTTAGCTGGGAACTTTATGGTCAGCTTCAGTGTGGCGATACCATTTGTATATGGAGGATTAGTTGTAAAACAGATTGTTAATCTATCACTTCTGCTTTTTTCCTCGATGGCTTTTTTATCGAATACAGGTAGAGAAATAACAAAAGACATAGTGGACATTGAAGGGGACAAGATAAGGAATTTAAAAACAATCGCTTTAGTCTATGGTCCTAAAAAGGCTGCAATAGTAGCAGCATTTTTTTATATTTCTGCTGTTTTTTTTAGCGTTATCCCTATCTTTCTAAACTTGGTAACTTCTAGCTACATGCTTCCTGTTGCGGCATCTGATTTTGGTTTTATTTTTTGTTCAATGTTATTATTAAAAAATTTCTCAAGGGACAATGCTAGATTTATCAAAAACACCGTGTTAATTTGTATGATTGCTGGTTTGACAGCTTTCATTATAGGAATCTATTAACATTACTTCAAGTTGCAATAACTGGCGGGCCCGCGGGGAATTGAACCCCGGATCTGCAGCTATCTTCCATGGGGGGTATCATTAGGAGGCTGCTGCCTTATCCAGACTAGGCCACGGGCCCAAGGCTTCAAAAGTTTAGGGAATATAAATTTATTGTCATTCTTTTCTCGTTGTTAGATAAGACAACGAATTTTGTTGTATCCGTGTGACCCAGGATGTTTGTTGGCGCCCTTCGGCAGGAGCGAATAGTTACTCACTCCTTTGGCCGGGATTTGAACCCGGGTCGAGCGGGATCTGCGTTTTTTCGACAGCCACTCATGTTAGACCTGACTGCACCACCAGGGCTATATTTGATATGATGATTAGAAATTTGGAACTATATAGCTTATTTAAGCATTTACATACCTTTCCATCTCCCAAAAACATCAAAGAAAATAATTTTTGGTCCCGCGGGAGCGAGTTTCAGCTAAACATTAAATTGATTATGCTTTTGAACGCCCGACACTCCGGTGTCTGTTAGCTTGGTATGTTAAGTTTTGTCTATCTAAGGTAGACATCTACAGCGTCTCCGTCCTTTTCATTTGAAAAAGTGGCTCGGAAGCTCTACCAAGCTGAGCTACCGCGGGATAAATCAAAGAAAATGAAAATTGGCATATAAATCTTCTTTGATTTTAAACATCTATATTTTATCTCAGTTTTCAGAACAATAATAAGTAAGCTGAACATAAATCACGATATCTAATAACACTTATAAGTCAACTAGATTTTCTCTTTCGGTGAAAAACAAGTGGGCCCGTAGCTCAGCAAGGAAGAGCACCGGGCTTTTAACCCGGTGGTCCTGGGTTCAATTCCCAGCGGGCTCACCACAGATAATTCTCCCGTTGTTCTTCATGATTCAGTATAGTTGTCTAAGAATTGTGGAGATCAGTAAGCTAACACATCCCGGTGAGTCTACGATAAAGTTTATAAAGTTCTTGACGTTGCTACTTTTGTTAACTTTAGATTTAGAGGCAATCCCTCTTATGAAATTTGGATTTTTTAGACTAGGTGACTTTCTAGTTAAATCTGTTTGGAGGAAATAAGTCCTTGATTACGAATTTGGGAATTAACGTCATTGAATTGCATGCACAGGGAGTTAATGCTAAGTGTTGAATAATTTGCAATCATCAAAATTAGACCTTTGGATTTTAATGAAAAAATATATTGAAGAAAAAGGCTTGGTTAGGCAGCATCTTGATTCATATAATGATTTTATAGATACGGGTTTACAGGAAATAGTGAGCGAGGTAGGGAAAATTCAGGTAGAAGCCCAAGATTATCCTTTTGAAGTTAAGCTTGGGAAGATTGAGGCCACTTGTCCACGAATTGTAGAGGTAGATGGTTCAGATCACACAATTTATCCGATGGAAACTCGGCTAAGAAATCTAACTTATTCTGCTCCTCTATACCTTGAAATGATACCTGTAAAAGACGGGTGTGAAGGGCTCTCAGAAACTGTTTACATCGGTAATTTTCCAGTTATGTTAAAGTCTAAACTATGTCCTCTTTCTAAGATGACTCCAGAGGAGCTAATTAAGGCAGGTGAGGATTCAAACGATCCTGGCGGGTACTTTATTGTTAATGGTTCAGAAAGAGTGACTGTTGCAATGGAGGACTTAGCCCCAAATAGAATATTGGTTGACATCGACGATAGTGGAACTAAGCCTGTTTACAGGGCAAAAGTCTTCTCAACGACGGTTGGCTTTAGAGCAAGAATTGAAATAAAAATGAAGCATAGTGGAGGTATCTATGTTTCTATACCGGGCGTTCCATCTGAGCTCCCAATAATTATATTGATGAGAGCTTTAAACCTGGAGTCAGATAAAGATATAGTAACATTGATTTCAAGCGATGAAAAAATCCAGGACCAGCTTGAACCCTCTTTTGATGAAGTTCAAGGAATAAGTACAACTCAGAATGCAATAGCGTATATTGGTAATAGAGTCGCCTATGGTCAAATTGAGGAGTATAGGATTAAAAGGGCTGAGAGCATTTTAAGTAGGAACTTTTTTCCTCACATAGGTCAAACAAACGAACACCATTTGGAGAAAGCAAGATTTCTAGGAGAAATGGTTTTAAGGGTTATTGAATTAAAACTGGGACGCAGAAAGGAAGATGATAGGGATCATTATGCAAATAAACGATTGAGATTAGCTGGGCCTCTTCTATCAGACCTCTTTAGGATAGCCTTTCGAAGTCTATGCAGAGACATAAAATATCAATTAGACCGTATGAGTATCAGAAGAAAAGCCCTCTCAATTCCTACCGCAGTAAGACCTGGAATAGTAACAGATCGTATGAACCATGCTTTGGCAACAGGAAACTGGGGACGAGGAAGAGTTGGAATGACACAGCTCTTAGATCGTAAAAATTTTATATCAACCTTAAGTCACTTAAGACGTCTCCAATCTCCTCTTAGTAGAAGTCAACCAAACTTCGAAGCTAGAGATTTACATCCAACTCATTGGGGACGTCTTTGTCCCAATGAAACACCTGAAGGTTCAAACTGTGGTCTGGTAAAAAACCTAGCTCTTATGGCATCCATTTCTGTTGCTGCTGATACTGATAAGGTTATACGTTTCTTAAGTCATCTAGGTGTAGTATCTACAACTAAACCTATTTCAGAGGATGAGGAAGTTTATGCAAAAATCTTTGTTGATGGCTCTCTAATCGGATACCATAATGATCCAGTTTCCTTAGTGAGAGCTTTTAGGAAGGCTCGTAGGCATGGAGAAATAGATCCAGAGGTTAACATTGTTTACTACTCTGAACACAAAAGAAAGGTCTCCCCTATAATTTTCGTGAATTGTAATGTTGGAAGAATACGACGGCCATTAATAATAATAGAAAATGGCGAATCCAAACTCACACTCGAACAAATCACGAGACTAAAAAAAGGAGAAATCACTTTTGATGATCTTATATTAGAAGGTAGTATAGAATATCTAGACGCAGAGGAAGAAGAAAACGCATATGTGGCTTTAAACCATGAAAGCTTAACATCCAAGCACACCCATCTAGAAATTGCATCTTACACAATACTTGGCATATGTGCATCAACAATCCCATATGCTGAGCATAATCAGTCTCCTAGAAACTCCTATGAAGCAGCGATGGCTAAACAAGCTTTGGGTGTTTATTCAATTAACTACTTCAACAGAGCAGACTCGCGATCACACTTCCTTCATTATCCCCAAAAACCACTAGTAACAACAAAACCAATGGAAGTCTTACACTACAACGAAAAACCATCTGGACAAAACTGTATAGTAGCTGTTCTATCCTGCAAAGGCTATAATATGGAAGACGCTATCGTATTAAACAAATCTTCAATACAACGGGGTATGTTTAGATCCTTTTTCTATCGGGTCTATGTTGCAGAAGGGAGACAGTACCTCGGTGGATTAAAAGATAAATTTGAAACTCCATCTTCTGACATAAGGGGCTTCAGAGGAGAACAATATTATAAACTACTTGAAGAAGACGGTGTTATTGGCGTAGAATCTCTTGTTGATGGGAGCGAGGTACTTATCGGCAGAACAAGTCCACCTCGCTTCTTAGAAGAATATAAGGAGTTTGAACTCAAAGGTCCTACAAGAAGAGACACCTCTATTACTATGAGATCTGCCGAAGCAGGAACTGTTGATGAAGTATTTCTAATGGTTTCAGCTCAAGGCAATCGGCTGGTTAAGGTTAAGGCTCGGGATCAAAGAATCCCGGAGCTAGGAGATAAATTTGCTTCTCGACACGGACAGAAGGGAGTAATCGGCATGGTTATTCCTCATGTTGACATGCCTTTTACAGAAGATGGCATTGTTCCAGACATAATAATTAATCCTCACGCCTTCCCTTCTAGAATGACTGTGGGACAGTTTGTTGAGTCTATTTCAGGTAAAGTTGCAGCCTTAGATGGTGAAGTCATGGATGGAACGCCTTTCTACAGTTTGACAGTGGATGAGATAAGGAAAAAACTCTTTAGTCTAGGCTTTCAGCACAGTGGCAGAGAAGTTATGTATGATGGTTTGACCGGGAAAAAATACGAAGCAACCATCTTTATTGGTGTCGTATACTACCAGAAACTCCATCATATGGTAGCAGATAAAATACATGCAAGGGCGAGAGGACAAGTACAGATGCTTACCCGGCAACCCACTGAAGGAAGAGCTAGGGGCGGAGGTTTACGATTCGGGGAAATGGAAAGAGACTGTCTAATAGGATATGGTGCATCTCTTCTTCTGAAAGATAGGCTTTTGGACGAGTCAGATAGAACAATCATATATGCTTGTGAGAAATGTGGTTTCATCGGATTCTATGACTTTAAGAAAAGAAAGTATATTTGCAGAGTGTGTGGAGAGAACACTGTTATTTCCCCTATTGTTGTCTCCTACGCTTTTAAACTTCTATTACAAGAGTTAATGAGTCTGGCTATTGCACCAAGAATGAAGCTTGGAGGACGAGCGTAAAATGTCAGAAGAAGCAGAGCTTTCTAAAGTGTTAGAACAGATAAGTTTTGGTCTTCTGTCTCCAAGTGAGATCAGAAAACTCTCAGTTGTTGAGATTAAGACTGCTGACACTTACGATGAAGATGGAGCACCAATAACATCAGGACTTATGGATGGACGTTTGGGAACACTTGAACCCAGACAAAGATGTAAAACCTGTGGTAATACTGCGGCACGTTGTCCTGGACACTTTGGTAACATCGAATTAGCTGTTCCAGTCATTCATGTAGAATTTGCCAAGATCATTTACAAATTGTTGACAACCGTATGTCGAAGTTGTGGTCATGTTCTCCTATCCACTGAAAATATTAATCAATATCGTGAGAAGATGAAAAATGAAGAACAATCGCTTGGTTCCATTTCAAAGACTATGTATAAAAAAATTGAAAAAAACGCGAAAAAAAATACAATATGTCCACATTGTGGTGCGAAACAATTAAAGATCAAGTTTAGCAAGCCAACAACCTTTCATGAAATACTTGAAGATGGTGGAGTTCGAAAACTTAATGCAAGTATAATAAGGGAGCGACTTGAACGAATTCCAGACAATGAGCTTGACATTCTAGGCTTCAATTCAAACGTGGCAAGGCCTGACTGGATGATTCTTCATACGTTGCCAGTACCACCTGTTTATGTCCGTCCTTCTATAACTCTTGAATCTGGGATAAGATCTGAAGATGATCTAACTCACAAACTCGTAGACATCATAAGAATAAATCAAAGATTGAAGGAAAACATAGACGCTGGAGCACCAACCTTAATAATTCAAGACTTATCGGAACTTCTTCAATACCATGTTACAACATATTTCAATAATGAGGCTTCAGGGATTCCACCAGCAAGGCATAGGTCTGGAAGACCTTTAAAAACCATATCTCAAAGGTTAAAGGGTAAAGAGGGGAGATTTAGAAGTAACCTCTCTGGAAAAAGAGTAGACTTCTCTGCACGTACAGTAATATCGCCTGATCCCAACATTGGTATAAATGAAGTTGGTGTTCCCTATGCTGTTGCAAAGCAACTTACAATTCCTGTAAAAGTGACACTTTTTAATATTGATGAGATGAAGAGACTAATAATAAATGGTCCAGATAAATATCCAGGTGCCATTTACGTTGTGAGGCCAGATGGTAAACGCTTAAGATTGGAGTTCGTTACAGAACGAGAAAAAATTGCAGAAGCCATACAACCAGGCTTCACAGTCGAACGTCATCTAAGAAACGGAGACATTGTAATATTTAATAGACAACCTTCTCTGCACAGAATGTCTATTATGGCTCATCATGTTAAGGTACTGCCTTACAAAACCTTTAGACTAAATCTGTGTGTATGTGTACCTTACAATGCTGATTTTGATGGTGATGAAATGAACCTCCATGTCCCTCAAAGCACTGAGGCTAGAACAGAGGCTCATATGCTCATGAGGGTTCAAGATCAAATTCTTTCACCTCGTTATGGAGGGCCAATAATTGGCGCTATTCGTGATCATATAAGTGCAGCTTTTCTTCTCACCAGTGATTTCACAAAGTTTGGAAAGGAAGAAGTATACCATCTCCTAACAGCAGTCGGATATGACGGTCCTATGCCTAAGCCAAAGATTAAAGGTAAAAAACCATTGTGGACAGGCAAACAAATTTTCAGTCTCTTCCTTCCAGAAGGATTCAATTACACATTGAAGTCGAGCATATGTAGACATTGCTCTGTATGTCTCCAAGAAAAATGTAAGAACGATGCTTTTGTCGTAGTAAGAAATGGAGAGTTAAAGAAAGGTGTTATAGATAAAAACTCAATTGGCGCTGAAAGATCTGAAAGTATGTTTCACAGAATCGTAAAAGACTATGGAACAGAAGCAGGAAAGACATTTCTGAACTCTATGAGTAGACTTCTTACAGAATTCATCTCTATTCTAGGCTTCACCTTTTCAATCGATGAACTAGACCTTTCAGATAGAGCAAAGAAAAAGATTAGGAGTGTCCTTGAAAGAGCTGAAAAAGAAGTTCAAGAATTGATTCAAAAATACAGGAATAAAAGTCTCAAGAGACTTGCTGGAAAAACACTCGAGGAATCCCTCGAGATATATATAATGAATAAGCTAGCTCAAGCAAGAGATGAAGCTGGAAAAGTGGCTGACCGCTTCTTCACTATTGAAAATCATGGAATAATAATGACTAAAACGGGAGCGAGAGGATCAAATCTTAACATAGGGCAAATGGCTGCTTGTTTAGGACAACAATCAGTAAGAGGAAAGCGAATCACCCTTGGATATAAGGGTCGAACACTCTCCCACTTCAAAATAGACGATCCGAGTCCAGAGGCTAGAGGTTTTGTTAATGCATCTTACAGAACAGGGCTAAACCCAACGGAGTTCTTCTTCCACGCTATGGGTGGAAGAGAGGGTCTGGTAGATACTGCGGTACGAACACAACAAAGCGGATATATGCAACGTAGACTCATAAACGCTCTGGAACAGCTGCGGGTTGAATATGATGAAACTGTTAGAAACTCTGTAGGAGACATAATTAGTTTCAAACACGGTGATGACGGTGTTGACCCCGCTAAGAGTGATCATGGGAAAGCGGTAAACATAGAAAGACTAGTTGAGACTATTAAATTAACTACTCGAGATGGAAAACCAGTTTCCAAAAATTACATTGAAAAACAGGTTAATGAACTAGATGCCGAACTTTCTCCGGCACTCCAAAACGAGCTTAAAAAACAATTATTAAAAGTGAAATTGGGCAGAAAAGGTGTCAACAAAGCAATATTCGCTACTGTAAAAAACTTTAAAAGAACGCTTGTAGAGCCTGGTGAAGCAGTTGGCATAGTTGCGGCTCAATCTATTGGAGAACCTGGAACCCAGATGACATTACGTACTTTCCATTATGCTGGAGTAAAGGAGATGAACGTCACTTTAGGCCTCCCTCGTTTAATCGAGATTGTTGACGCTCGTCGATCACCATCAACTCCAATAATGACAATTCCATTAGATAAGGAACATAAAGTGAGTAAAGAAAAGGCAACTGAAATTGCACATAAAATCCTTTCGACAACAATCGAGGACGTGGCAAAAAAAGTATACATTGACTCAGAGCAAGCAGCAATAGTAATAGTGCTTGATAAAGACACGATGAAGGCTTATGATATAACTTTAGAAAAACTTCATGCACTTCTTTCATTTCCCAACTGTAATGTAAAGGTTGACGGAGAAACTATTCTAGTAACTTCAAAGAAAACTGATCAAGATCTTCGAAAATTATTGGCAAAAACATCATCAGTACATGTCAGGGGAGTCCCTGATATACGTAAAGTCTTAATAACCGAAGAAGGAAACGAGTGGCGGCTGAATACAGATGGCTCTAACCTTTCGAAGACACTTGCGATTTCGGGTATAGACCCAACTAGAACAGTAACAAACAACATCCATGAAATAGCTAAGAGCCTAGGTATAGAAGCAGCTAGAAACTCTATCATACGAGAGGCATTCAATGTTCTTGGGGAACAAGGTCTTGACGTTGATCTAAGGCACATAATGTTAGTAGCTGACATCATGACGCACACTGGGGAGATTCGTCAAATAGGAAGACACGGAGTTAGTGGGCAAAAATCAAGTATCCTTGCAAGAGCTGCTTTTGAAATTACTCTACCAACCATTGTTGAAGCAGCTACCAAAGGCTCTTCAGATAGACTTAATGGAGTCACAGAATCTGTAATTGTGGGTCAAAATATACCTATCGGCACTGGGCTCATCGAGTTGTACATGGGAGGCACAAAGAAATCTTAATGAAACATAATAATTTATTTTATACATAAACCCCTCATAGACACAAAGGGAGAAGCTATACCTTGGTGGAATTCGAAAAGTCGTTAAAAACAGTCTTCAAAACAGGTAAGGTGATAATAGGCTCTAAGCAAGCCTTAAATTTAACAAAAGCGGGAAAAGCAAAGATGGTCATTCTTAGCTCAAACTGTCCTGAAAACGTCAAGAAAAACATTCAAAATTACTCTCAAATCTCCAAAATACCAGTTTACATTTCTACCTTCCACAGTAAAGACTTGAGAAGAATCTGTGGAAAACCCTTTAATGTTTCCGCCATAACTATTAGAGATATTGGAGACTCTGACATATTGAAATTGGTGAAATCTGATGTTAACAGGGATTAAACTAACAGGCGACGAGATGCGTTATATAGCGTTATTTGAGAGCATCACAGGTGCCATTGCAAAAGATTGTATAATTGACAATAAATTAAATAGAATAGTGTTTGTTGTAAAACCTGGAAATATTGGCCTTGCTGTTGGAAAACAAGGCGTACACGTTAAAGCACTTCGGCGAATGATCGGAAAAGATGTTGAGTTGGTTGAATATGCTGATAACCTCAACACATTTATAAAACACGCATTCGCTCCAGCCAAGGTTAATGAGCTTCGTGTTACAGATAGACCTGATGGCAAAAAGATGGTTGTTGTCATAATCGAATCTAAAGATAAAGGAATTGCAATAGGCAAAAATGGGAAGAACGCTGAAAAAACACGTTTTCTCGTAAAAAGATATTTTAACATAGACAACGTTGTCATAAGATAATGACAAAGCTGTGATTTTTCATGACCGCATCTTTTAAGGTTTAAAATAAACATAAACAATAAATAAATCTTGAACAACCAAAGTACTGAAATGATGATTTTAAATGGGTAAAAAATCTCCGAAAGGCCTCTTTGCTGCAAGAAAATTAAAACGTAAACGTCAACATTTCAGATGGAAAGATCATTACTATAAAAGAAGAGTCCTTAAACTTAATGTCAAATCAGACCCTCTTGAAAGCGCTCCTCAAGGAAGATGTATAGTGCTAGCGAAAGTAGGAGTGGAAAGTAAACAGCCCAACAGCGCTATTAGAAAGTGTGTTAGAGTTCAAATTATAAAAAACGGTCGGCAGGTCACAGCCTTTCTTCCTGGAGATGGAGCACTTAATTATATAGATGAACATGACGAAGTAATGATCTGTGGAATTGGAGGACCCAGAGGGGGCGCGATGGGAGATATCCCTGGCGTTAGATACAAAGTCATAAGCGTTAATGGAGCTTCATTAAAATCGCTAATATTGGGAAAGATTGAGAAACCCACTAGATAAGCAATAATAGGCTATTTTTAATGTTAATGTTCTAAATAAAATCCCGCTTTTAACGTGATGATAAAGCAATCCTTTCCATTTCATTCTTTTTTTGAACAGCGTAGCTTCTATTATCACCATCTGAAGCAGGGATAAGTTCATCTGCTAAACATTCTTCAATAGTTTTAGGAGTGCCAAAGGATGCTTTTCTTGCACCTTCAGATATGAATCTTAATGCTAAGTCTATTCGTCGTTGAGGAGCTATGTCAACTGACATGTGATATACGATGCCACCAAAACTGATTCGAGTTGTATCTTCGCAGGGTGCAGTATTCTCTACAGCCCTAACTAATACTTCAACAGGGTTTCTTCCTGCTTTTAGATTGATAATTTCGAAAGCGTCTTTCACAATTTTTATTGCTTTAGCTTTCTTGCCTCCATTCAGTCCATGTCGCATCATATTGTTTACAAGCCTTTCTGTAATTGCGACCTTCGATTTTCCAAATTTTTTGTGTTCATGTCTACCTCCACTATGCGGTAAATAGGTTGTTCCTAAGCTCAAATAACGTTTTAGACCATTGTCTTTTAATTCAATGTCATCAGTTAGCCATTTACCGAATAACTTAGTATTACTTGAATCCTTTTTCTCAGTCACTATCATGGAGCTCCTCATTAATTTAGGAAGTTCGTCTAACCGTAATTCTTAATATAAACTTTATTATCTAAATGTTAATCCTTATCTACTAGTAAGTTAAATCTAAAAAAGAAATAGGAACATGGTGAAAACATTTGAGTAAAGAGAAACCACACTTAAACATGGTTATAATTGGTCACGTAGATCATGGAAAAAGCACCTCGGTAGGCCATTTACTACTTAAAACGGGTGCTGTCAGTGACAGAGACATAAAGGAACAGCGAGCAGAAGCTTCCAAATATGGTGTTTCTCCAGACGAAGTTTCTTTTGCTTGGGTTCTTGATAAACTCAAGGAAGAAAGAGAAAGAGGTATGACAATAGATCTGGCATTTTGGAAGTTTGAGACAGATAAATATGTCTTCACAGTTATCGACGCGCCAGGTCATAGGGATTTTGTCAAAAACATGATAACTGGAACAAGTCAAGCTGATGCTGCTCTACTTGTAGTTTCAGCTAAGACGGGAGGTTACGAGGCTGGTACAGGCCCAGGTGGTCAGACAAGAGAACATATTTTCCTAGCATACACTCTCGGAGTTAAACAGCTAGTTGTAGCAATAAATAAAATGGATGAGAAAACAGTTCAATGGAAGCAAGAAAGATTCGAGGAAGTAAGAGATGGAATCAGAGACCTACTTAAGATGACAGGATACAACCCTGACAAAATACAAGTTATTCCAATATCTGGCTTAAAAGGAGACAACCTAGTTGAACCGAGCGAAAATATGCCCTGGTATAAAGGACTTACATTAATCAAAACATTTGACACATTCACTGTTCCTCCGCAGCCTCTGGACAAACCGTTGAGAATGCCAATTCAAGATGTCTATGCAATCACCGGTGTGGGAACAGTGCCAGTTGGACGAGTCGAAACAGGCGTACTTAAAGTGGGCGACATTCTTGTCTTCATGCCAACAGGAGCTAAAGGGGAAGTTAAAAGTATAGAAGCTCATCATGTAGAGATGCCGAAAGCAGTTCCAGGAGACAACATTGGCTTAAATATAAAGGGGATATCACGAAAAGATATTCATAGAGGTGACGTTGCAGGTCACGAGTCAGATCCACCAACAGTTGCTAAAGAGTTTACAGGCCAGATAGTAGTGATTAACCATCCTACAGCAATAGCACAGGGATACACGCCAGTATTACACGCACACACCGCTACGATGGCTACAACTTTTTCGGAGTTGATAACAAAATTGGATCCAAGAACTGGTCAAGTAGTAGAGGAAAAACCAGCATTCTTGAAAACTGGAGATGGCGCAGTTGTCAAGCTGCGACCATTGAGACCACTAGTCATTGAAGAATATGCTAAACTACCCCAGATAGGAAGGTTCGCTATTCGGGATATGGGCACAACTATCGCCGCAGGCATCGTGAAAGAGATCACAGAGAAAGCCTAATCTTCCCTTTATATCTCACATTTTTATTATAAAACTGATTCAACACATTTTCTAGATTAAACATAAACACAACAGTTCCAGATTTGAATTTTCCATAAAAAAGTGAAGTTATATGGTTCAAAAAGCACGAATACGTCTCACAAGTACGAACCAGAAAAAACTGGAAGAGTTGTGTAGTGAAATTAAAGACATAGCCAGCAAGACAGGAGTTAAACTTGCTGGACCTATTCCTTTGCCAACTAAGCGTCTGACTGTACCAACAAGAAAGTCACCATGTGGGCAAGGGACACCTACATGGGATCGATATGAAATGCGGATTCACAAGAGGCTTATCGAAGTTGAGGCTAACGAACGGACTATGAGAAGAGTAATGCGCCTTAGAGTTCCAGATGAAGTTTTTATAGAAATCACTCTTATCTAATTTTTGTATTATACTATGTTCTTAACATCTCAGGCTTTAGAACACCTGTAAGGCAGTCTATAAGAAATTTACCTTTTTAGATATTTTCGCCTTTTTATAAACCATCCATGATGTAGCGACATCTTGAATTGCTAGGCCAGTTGAGTCAAATATTGTGATCTCATCATTAGATGTTCTCCCCTCCCTAATTCCCGTAATTACTTCCCCGATTTCAGCGTAGATGTCTTTCTGGGTTTTTAGGATGCACATTAACTATTTTCACACTGCGATATCGCTTTTCTCTAAATATGTAGCATAGTTCTAAAATCTCAATGATGTTTTTAAAGAAAACATATAACTTAGGAGGCATCTGTACCTTCCCAAACCCTTTTTCCCTGAAGGCGGGTTCTACAGCCTCCAGCGTCTCTTTCATAGTTAAGAGTGGTCTAACCTCTTTGTCTGTTAGAATTGCGACCGCGCCATTTTTTCCTTCCTTTTGAACTTACAAAAGCCGTCATAGAATCAAGATTATTAACTATCCTAATATGAATTAATTTGAGATATATATTCGATTGATCGAATACTGAAACTATACAAGGCGTCATCAAGGAATAAATAAGATATCTTTTTACAGCAGACGGTTCCCTTAGGAACACTCTACGTGGCAGTGCTAATCGGCATAAGTCGCTTTCCGATCGGTAGGGAGAAAAATTTATGTGTATTATTGGCGCCGGGAAAGGGATTTGAACCCCTGAGATCCCAAAGGATCACAGACTCCCCTGATTTTTTCTCAAGGCCTGCGCTTTTATCCACTCAGCCATCCCGGCATTATTAGAATGAAGCAAATCGTATTGAATAAATACTTTTTTGTCTTTCATCTCTACTTGAAGTATGGAGTTAAACCTTGTTGCAATTTGATTTTCTTGAACACACCGCAGATGCCTATATTGCAGCTTATGGAAGAACCTTGGATGAAGCGTTTGAAAACGCGGCTTTAGCTATGTTCGAGATCATAACTGATATAAAAACAATAAGACCGGGATTTCAAACCTTCGTTGTTCTTGTTTTTTATCAAAAGAGTTTTAAACCTCCAATAATACATGAGGTTCCAATATTTTATTCTTGTAGTTTAGGGTATCTGTAGGTCCCCATTTCAGAAAATTAGTTTGTGAAATACACAAACATTTTTGTTTAATAGTGTTTCTCAAGTTTAAATTTGTAAGATAAACAGAAAATTTTGCGTTTTTTTATTATACTCTGCGTCCTCTGCGCCCCCCAGGTCTTCTAGTTCCATCGTGAGGTACAGGCGTTAAATCTTCTATTCGTCCAATTCTCAACCCTGATCTTGCAAGAGCTCGTATTGCTGCTTGAGCTCCTTGACCAGGAGTTTTTGATCCTTGTCCACCAGGGGCGCGAACTTGTATGTGTATTGCATTTATTCCTTTATCTTTAGCTTTCTGAGCAGCGTTTGAGGCTGCCTGCATTGCAGCATAAGGGCTTGATTCGTATCGATCTTGTTTCACAAACATTCCACCCGTACACATGGCTATGGTTTCTGCGCCTGTTAAATCTGTTATGTGTACTAACGTGTTATTGTATGATGAGTATATCTTTGCTAATGCCCATCGGTCTTTTGTTTTGCTCATTATTATATCACTTTTGTTTAGTCGAATTGAGATCAGTTTGTCTTAATTTTTCTTATATAACTAGGAGTGGGTACCTTTTCAACTCTTAGGTACCGATGAATTTGTAAGTGCCTTCTGTATTGGGTGATCTGGTGTGGCAATGGTGCTTGTTGGTGCATATGTTAAAGTGGGTTCGTCGTCTCTTTTGACGATGTAACTTGGAAAAATAATTCTTTTTCCTTTGATAGCTATGTGTCCATGTACAATCATCTGCCTCGCCTGATGTGGTGTTTTGGCTAATCTCTGTCTGAAAACGATCATCTGAAGCCTTCTTTCTAGAAAATCTTTAATGGTTAAATCAAGTACATCAGCTAAACTTGAATTTGCAGAGATGAGACCAACAGAGAAAAGTTTTGAAAGAAGTTGTTTTTCAGCTTTACTTCGTTCTTTTCTTGTCTTTCCTTGCAGTTTTCTAGCCATAGCTCTGTATTTTGAAAGTTTTGTATGGTGACGCCATAATTCTCGTTTATTTCTAAGTCCATAATCACCAAGAAGTCTTAGTTCAGTCTCAAGATTATCTTTTGACCAAGGATACTTTGGTGTCTCAAACTTCTTTCTTTGCCTTTTCGGGTCTCCCATGTCAATAACCTACTTTTTTTCTGCTCTCTTCATTGCAATGATACGTTTCTTCTTTACTCCTACCACTCTTCCTGTTCTTCCAGTGGTTTTAGTCCTCTGTCCTCTAACTTTTAAACCTAACGAGTGGCGAATGCCTTTCCTAGTTTTTATTTTCTTCATAAAGTCAATGTTAGCCTTAACTCGGAGAACTAAATCAGAGCCTATTAGATGAGTGTTTTCTCCAGTTTGAAATTCTCTTCGATAATTTAAAAGCCAATGTGGTATTCCATGCTTGACAGGATCTTTAAGTACCTGCTCAATTTTATTCACGTCTTCATCGTTAATGTGACCAATTCTAATGTCAGGATCCGAATTTGTGATTTTAATAATCGCGTTGGCAACGTTAATGTTCACTCCCTTAATCTTTGCTAATGCAAAGCCCAATTTCTGAGAGCCGTCTAGATCAGTACCATGGATCCTTACAATGTGACGGAGTTCTTTAGACATTTTTTCACCGCTCATTTTTATAATCGAGAATTTTGGATTCTATATAAATCTTTATCATCTATAAATTTACGAAGTTGTGTCTTAAATGATTTAAATATGATGTTATTGTGGCGCCGGGGAGGGGATTTGAACCCCTGTGACCCTGAAGGATCACAGGCTACCTGGTGTTTTTGTTTCCAGGCTTTCGCTGTCAATTGGTGACAACTGCGCCATACCAGATTGCCCTTTCATCATCAAGTGACGAAATCTAGGCGACCCCGGCTGTAAAGTTTTATAATTTCTAATCTTTAAACTTCCTTTTGCTTTTTTCTCCAAAGACGTGGATAAGTGCCAATTGGCATTATCACTCTTTCAATTTTTGCAGCTATACCATGATCTTCTTTCATCATTTGTTCGCTTGACATCATTGATCTTGCTAAAGCAATCAATTCTTCCTTTTGTGTAAAGATTCCAACAATATTTTGAGGTTTAATTCTTGAGTGTAATTTTAATACGCCTGGGAGAGCAAGACCAGCACCATGGCAAAGTGCATCTACCGCAGAATCGCGAACAAAAATTTTTGGGGTTAATTGAAATGCGTTTTCAACAGGTTGCACGATCTTCCTGATATAAGATTCGTCTTCTTTTTCTTCCCATAACGAGTAAGCGTAGTTTACATCGTAGAGGGTTACAAGGCTATCATCTTCTTTAAATGGGCCAGCCTGTGTCCTTCTAAGCTCAACCATATGAGCTCCAGAACCTATTACTTCTCCAATGTCAAAGCATAGTTTTCTAATATATGTACCGGCTTGACATCCAACCCTGAAGAGGATATAATTATCTTTAAGTTCCAAGTTTTTTATGTAGTAAATTTTTCTCTTTCTAAGAACTCTTTTAACAGAGGAACGTAATGGTGGTCTCTGATAGATTTCTCCAACAAATTCATCCACAGTTTTTCTAATTTTTTTTTCCTGTATACTAGTATGGAGACGCATGACACATACATATTCTTTCCCTGTTGTAAGAAGTATTCTCATGATTTTTGTAGCGTTTTTTAAAGTAATTGGTAGAACGCCTGTTACCTTTGGGTTTCCCCGGTTTAAGCCTCTAGGGTTCCTCCGTGTCCAGCACGTTCAATTTTTAAAATACGCTTAACCCACGCTACTACCTCATGACTTGTTGGTCCTGGCGGCTTATCTAAGTTAATGATTCCATTACGTAGATAATTTTGAATTGGTCTTTTTTCAGGGAAGCAGCCATATGTTAGATTTGTGCCTTCTTCAGATTTAACAAGTATCTTTGACTTAACTGTCCATGGGATTAAAATATTCAATTGTTTAACCTCCTTTTTTTACTGTGTCCTTCTTTCTTGATTTTTTTACTGTCTTTTTGCCCTTTTTAGTTAAGGGTTTTTTTGGTTTGATTTCACCCTTCATTTTCTTTAGGATTTCATTGTCTGAAGCGCCTTTCTTGATCTTAATCTTCTCTTCTGTTGGTTTGATATGTCGAATGTTTACTCTTCTTCGCTTGATACCTGTCAGTTTCTTTGGGCCTGTAACAAGTACAAACGATTTATCAATAATATCTACTATGACACACTGCTTACCCGCTTCCCTTCCCGTATTCTTAACACAGAGTCGTCCAACTTCAATTGCTGGCATTATCATTTCACCATATTATTTGATAGATATTCCTGAATAAATATACTAATGCATTTTATGTTTGATTCTAAAGACATCAGGCTTGTGTTTATTATGAGGTCGTAAATGGAAATGTCGTTGAGGTTTACATCATATAGTTTTTTAAACCTTTTTCTCTCTGCTTTTTCACGAAACAGTGTAATTTTTTCAGCTTCTTTATAGGTTATTCCATCACGTTTTGCTATTCTTTCGATTCTGATCTCATCTGGTGACTTTAAATATATCTTGATGTTTGCATAAGATTTTGCCATCCAGCCTGCTAAAGCACCGTCTATAATTGTTGACCCTTTTTTAGCCTCTTTCTTGGTTCGTTCATCAATAAGCAGATCAACTTCATTACTTTTTTCTGCAATTAGAGTTAAATCTTTTACAGCAATGCCTTTGTCTTTAGCTATCTTACGGAAAAACTGTCCCGCTGATATATGTCGCAAGCCAAACTCTTTTGAAAGCGCCTTAGCATAAGTTGACTTACCTGTTCCATGTAATCCACTAACAGTTATAACCAAATGCACTTGGCGGTCACCTTGAATAATTATACTGTGAAAGTTACATAAAATTGAACATGTTTTCTTTTAAGTTGTAAATGTTAATTTCCTTTATCTGAATCGCTTTTTTTTCTTCCTGATTTTTTTTGGTTGACTCTTAACCTTCGAAGGTTCTTCATCCATTTCAAATGTTACTCCAAAAAAGCGATTAAATACACTAAAAACTGCAAAATAGCAGATAAGATACCAAGTAGAGAAGGGAAGTTGTTTGGGCAACAATATTGGAAACTCGAACGGTAGTATTGCAACAAAATTTGGATCAGATGATCCGTATATTGCATTTAAGCTCATGAAAATTGCCATGAACGGGAACATGAGCAGCAGTGAGGTTTTCATTTTTTGTTTTGCTACGATTGACTGGATCCTATTTATTCTCGGTTCTTTTCTCTCCAGTTTTATTATAGCTTGTTTATCTTTCCTTTTTTTTGCTGCATTCAAATTATTCATATGTTGTCTGACTTCAATCTCATAATTACGAAGCTGATTGACGTCTGTAAACAATCTGTTTGTAGTTATCGTAATTAAGTTAAGACTTACTGCTACGGCTAATACGAAAAGGGTTGAGTTTGGCATTGTTAGAACTGGCGAGAGAATTGAAGTTATCCATTCAATAATGCCGTCAAACATGATTATTCACGGTCTAGAAGTTTTATTATATTTAATATTTCCTTAGCGACTTTAAGCTGTTCTCCTTGTGGATTTTTCAGGATTATAACGGGAGCTCCAGTTAAAGTAGAACACGAAGCGGCTACAAATCTTGAAAACGCCAACTCTTCCTTAATTTCTTTAGTTAAGACTTGGTTTCTTGTTCTCGTCTTGTCTTTAGTCCGTCTTGAAAGAATTTCTTCTGGCTCAGTCTCAATTAAAAAAAGAAGATTAGGTCTCAATTTTTCTAAAACAGTTAACGGTAAACCAGGCCAATAGCCATTACCAGTTTTAACGATCATATGTGTGTCTATTATCATAATGCCAACATTTGAGCTTCTATTTACTATTTCAATTGCTGCGTTTGCTTGAAGTCTTTGCTGTATATTTAATGGTACTTGCCTTAACATATCTCTTTCAATTTTCAAACCTTCAAGTTTAGCAACTTCTAGCATTATGAAACCATAATTAAATACTTGTAGCTTCTTTTTTTCCGGTTCAACAAGTTTGCTGAGTTCATTTAGAACTGTGGTTTTTCCAACGCCTGGAATACCCGTTACAATTATTGTTTTTTGCTTCATTAGAATAACCTAACCCATGACTCGCCCGAGTATTGGGTACATCTCAACCATTTGTTCTTGAGCAAGTTGTTGATATAGTTGGTACAGTATCCCTACTGCAAGGAGGGCTCCCATTCCAGTTCCAAATACTCCAAAAAAATCTGCGAGTGAAGCAACTATTGATACAATTAATCCTCCCAAAAGTGCAAGAGTAGGGATGTATCTGTTCAAAAGCTGTTGAAGAGGTTTATAGGCCCTTCTAAAACCAGGTACATGCATACCTGAATCCATGAGTTGTTTTGCAACGCTTCCAGAGTCAAGTCCTCCAACTTCAAGCCACATTCTAGCGAACATTATTCCCATGACAGCCATGAGTCCAACATAGATTAAAGCCCTAACAGGATCAGTTATTAAGGTATTAAAGTTCCTTGGGGGGATTACATAGTAAACTAGCCCACCAATTGGTTCTCGACTGGTTGCGTTATATGTTCCGATTAAATTTAACAAAAAGTTCTGGTTGTTCTGGTTAAAGTTCGACCATATTATTTGAGAGAAAAGATAGATGTTGGCGAAGAGAGCTGAAGAGAGAATTACAGGAATATTTGAGACATATAAAAGTTTCACTGGGTACTTAGCTCTATAACCTCTGAACCGTGCGTGGGCAATGGGTATCTCGACTCTAATACCTTCCAGATAGATCACAATTATAAAGACAATTACAGTCGCAATAAACCCTATCATGTCTGGAAGATTTTCTGATCTATAAAGTGCTGCCCATAATCCCGCGCCATTTAATAAAGATTGAATGAAAGCAAGAAAGGCTCCCAAAAATTTTCCATCTGGCATAGGACCTAAAGGTGCTAAACAACTCCACCAAATTTTTTGTGCCACTCCAGCTATTATAAAGAGACTTATCCCGCTTCCTATACCCCATCCTTTCTGAACTAATTCATCTAAGAGCATGAGGATCAAGCCTACAGCGATGAGCTGGAGAAATATTATAGCAGCGGCTTCAATGGTAATGGGTCCGTATGCACCTCCAATTATGTAGACTGTTGCAGTGAAAACGGTCATGATGATAGTGAAGAATTTGGTCACACTTGTGAAAAGAGTTCTATCTTCGCTATTTCCAAAGTCAACAGATATTATTCCAGATCCAGCGAGAAGTTGTAATATAAGACCAGCTGTAACGATTGGACCAATTCCTAGTTCCATTAATGTGCCACGGTTTGAGGCAAATATTACTCTGAGATATTGGAATGGATCGACTCCTTGACCGCTTGTAATGCCAAAGAGGGGTATTTCACTCATCAGTAAATATACGACTAAAACAAGAGCGGTCCAGAGAAGTTTTTCTCCTAAATTAACTCTTCTATCAGACTTGCTGACCTCGGGCATGAAAGTTGCTATTGGTTTGAAAAATGTAAGAAAACGTCCTGGCAACTATAATCTACCTCTAAGTTTTTTTTAAACTTAAAATTTTTCCGCCTGCTCCTTCCACCTTCTCTACTGCTTTTTTGGAATGTTCTTTGACTTTAATGATAAGTGGTTTAGTAATTTGACCAGTTCCCAAAAGTTTGTCGTATCCTAGGCTATTGAGATTTACCATACTCTTCTTTTCTTTTTGTTTAGACAACTCTTCGTTAAACAATTGATCTGTAATCTCATCCAGTTCTCCAACATTAATTGTTCTGATTGAAGATTTCGTTACGGGATGAAACCCATGTTTCCCAAAATAGTCAGGTTCATACTTCACCACATAAGTCCATTTATGCTTACCACGCCCTGCTTTACCCTTACCCCCCCTGCTACCTCCTGCTCTATGTTGTCCTACCTGTCCCCATCCATGAGTTCTTGATCCCCGCTGCTTTCTTATTTTTCTTTTACTATGTGGCATTATCATTCCCTTTTTTCATTGGTACAATAAACTATCTCAGTGGACATATTTCTGTTTAAACTATCTTTTACTAAGTTGTTTTCTTTTGACCTTTAAACTTCTTTCTTATAAAATGCGCGGATTAGATGATAGGTGGAAAAGAATTTTTTAAAGAGCATGTTTTTTGGATTAACCCATCTTTTCTATAAGTTCGTTAATGTCTTCTCCTCTGTATCCAAGCTGTCCTGTTGGGTAAGCTTTCTTAACAGGACCACGAAAGCCACCTTTTGGTGGATGTAAACGAAAGACTGGTTTCAATCCTAGATTCTGAAGGTTGGTTTCTAAATTGTAAATAGCCTTTGCTAATTCACTTATAGACTTGTATCCAAGTTTTTCCTTCACATAGTTATCATTTAATCTCATATTTCCTATTGTTCTCCCCCTCTTTTTCAGAAGACGTTCAACACTTTCTAGTGTAACCTCTCCCCACGTCGCATAGTCCTTAATTTTCTTAAACATTCCCAGTTTTGAAGGTTCATTAGACATGAGTATTGCATGGTTCTTTTTATGTAGACGTAAAAGCTTCAATGTATCTTCAATTTCACCACGAATTGTAACCCTGCCTCTTAAACGTAAAACAGCCATAAGTTTACTTGTTTTTTTTCCCAAAACTGATCACCTAGACCAATCAGTTGGAGTAACAATTCGGTAAGTATTTTTTAATGCATTATATGTTGCAAAAGCATATGATGGAATGGTTCTTGTCGAACCGTAACTTCTAGTCCAACAATCACTGATTCCAGCAAACTTCATGATAGTTTTACCTACATCGCTAGCGACTATACCTAATCCTCTTGGACCTGGCTCAATCTCAATAACCACACTTCCACATTTACCTCTTACCTTCATTGGGAATGAGTGTGGTTCACCGCAACTGCACTCCCAACTACCACACCCTCGACGCACTGGAATAATGTTAAGCTTCGCGTCCACTATTCCTTTCTGAATAGCTGATCTGACTTGTTTATCTTTACCAGAACCAAGTCCAACAACTCCTTCATAATTTCCGACAACCACTATAGATTTAAACCTCGATCTTTCTCCAGCATCTGTTTGTTTTTGAACTAAATTCACATCCAACACTTCTTCTTTTAAGTTCGAGACAAGAAGATCAACAATTTCAGGTTCTTTTATCTTTAATCCTTGAGTAAAGATGTCTTCGATTGAAGTAATGCTTCCCTCTAACACCATTCTTCCTACGCTTGTACGTGGAATCCACTTTTCAGCTTTTTCTGTTTCAGTTTTTTTCATATTTACAATCAACCTTTAAATGCTTTAGCAATTTTTTCCTTTGTCTCAATGAAATGTTTCGATAGCTCTGAAGGCTTTAAACCTACAGCTAAGTATCTCGAAAACCTTTTCTTATAGGTTTCAGGATCAGTTTCACCCAATTTTTCTGCATAATCAGATATGTGTTCTCCTCTAATTCTCTCTTCACTAGGTAACGTGCTTTCACCATAAGGGACATCAATGCCTGAATCGACTACTCCTTTTAGAGCTGCAAAGACTTTTGCACCAGGCGTAGCATGCTGTAGACCGATATCCAAAATAGCTTTTTTGACATCCTTTTTAAGTATACGGTGACCAGCTAAAAACCCTGTTAAATAAGCAGAAGGTACATTTCCTTGATGAGCTTTCCAACCATGTTTTTTGGAAAGTTCTCTGGAATGGGCAGAAGCCAAAGTCGAATCACCATTAACCTTGGCTTTTACCAACTGAATAAAGGTGTGTTTTAATGAGGTTCTTACGACTAGCCTAGGTAAATTAGAGGTTATCATTCTCTTCCTAGTGTGATAATCTGTAAGCCCTTTTCTTCGTCTTCTAAAAGCTACGTAGTTTACGTTTCTAGTCAAATGTTCATTACCGCCGTTTAATTAGTTTATGTGTCTTTACATGTTCCTTTAGATGAGAAACATCCGCAAAAGCTCCTCCCTTGATCATACCATATAATCTTCGGTACACATCAGATGAAATAACACGCGTTTCTCTCCAATTCTTCAATTTTTTCCTTTGTGATCTCACTTTTGTCATCCACATCCTTTTTGAAGAGATTTTTGAGGTTTTATGACCTTTTCTTCTTCCTTCTCCTCTGTGTCGTCCCTTTTTCTTTTTTGCATCTAATATGCGGGCTCTAGTACGACTAACGCCCTGTTTCGGTTTAGCTTGTATCACCTTTTCATGTATTAACCGGCGGATCTCTTCTCTTGTTATAGCGATCTCAACATCTTCTGCTCTCTCAGGGTCGATCCAGACCCTGCTTTCACCGATCTTTAGTATCTTAGCTGCCAGCTTCCTCTTGTTCTTCAATCTCATATTCTTCTCTTCCAGGATTAACGACATGGAGTTTAAGTTCTTCTGCCCTTTCAAGCAGCTTCATCCTTTTTCTCAATCCAACGGTATGAGCTATTCTCACAACCTGCTTACTTGAATCCGTTCCTTCAAGTTCTTTGAGATTAAATACAATTTTCTCTTCTTTACCTGATGGATGATAATAGCGAACTTTTTTTGGTGATCGATATCCAATACTTACATGTTTTGGCCATCCACTTTCTTTAGTTCTCATGTGATGGTCTATTCCCTTTGGCTTTCTCCAAGAACTTCCTAGTCTTTTATACCTCCATGCTTCGAATCTTTGAAAATCTGGTTTTTTACTTTTAAGAGCACTTCTGCTTCTCATTTGCCTTTGTTTTTCTCTATTCTCAAGGCCTTCATTTTCTTCAACTTTTTTCTCGTCTGTTTTGGTCTTTATGTGTCTTTTTCCTCTGTTTTTCTTTTGTTTCATTGTATTCCCTCTGTTTTCTCATATACATAGACGCCGTCAAGAAAAACCCTGGGATCAAACTTTTTTATTCTAGTTGCTTGCTGGATGTTGGCAGCTGTTTGGCTTACTTCATCTATGTTTATTCCCTTAACAATAACATCTTCAGCGTTTACTTCAACTTTGGTATTTCCAACAATTTTTGCGATTCTTGGGCTACGTTCTCCATAGAAGTTTTCAATAATAACATTTTCATTTTGTACTTTTACAGATATTGGAAAATGGGCAAAGACAATCTTGAGCTTATAAGTGAACCCTTCAGTTACACCAATAATCATTTTTCTAATTCTAGAGCTAACGGTCTTCACCATTGCTGCAGTTTTCTTATTAGGCCAACGTGTTTCAACAATCACTTTGTCATCTACCTTTTTGATATACACCGGCGCGTGGGTAAAGTCTTGTTGGACCTCACCTAAAGGACCATTAACAGTGACTTTTTTTTGGTCAATAGTTAATTGTAACCCCTCTGGAACTTTAGTCTCTATACATTCTAATATTGTCTTACCCATCATTACACCTCCTAGTAAACGTAAGCCAGTAGTTGACCTCCAATCTTTTTCTTCTTGGCCTTTTCATGGGAAAACACTCCTTTGGAAGTTGAGACAATTAAAATGCCAAAATCTTTTGATGGCAGATACTTTTTCTCCCACTTTTCAAGCTCATTAACTTTTACAGGAAATCTAGGTCGAATAGAGCCACATTTATTCACTCGGCCTAACAATTGAACCTTAAACTTTCCGAATCTACCATCTTCTATATACTCAAATTCACCTATGTATCCGTTCTTTTGCATTGTTCTTAGAACGTGGCCAATCTTTTTTGAAGCGGGGGTAATAATACACTCTTTCTTTAGTCGTAATTCATTGTTCGTAATTGTGGAAAGAGCATTTGAAAGTGGATCAGATCTCATATGTTTTTCCCTCATGAATATTTTTTAAAGCCTAGTTTTTCAGCAACCTCTCGGAAACATCTTCGGCATAGGTTCAAATTATATGAACGTATAAGCCCCTTATAGGTGCCACATCTTATACACTGTCTACGACCTTTTTTATTAGTGTTCTTTGTATTATTCGTTTGTGCACTCAATTATTTCTTCTCCGCTTTTGCTGTCTATCTTGAAAAGATTTTGTTGTATTTTTGTACAGTTGTATATAATGTTTAACCATTTTGCAGATCAAGAACAAGATAGGTGATCTGAAAGAAGAATTATAATATTTTAATAATTATTTAAATAATGACCTATAAAGCACTGTCTTTTTTCATTCAATGATTTCGATTCTAAATTTGTCTCTGATGAATTTTACAGCTTCTTCTGGGGTCACTCTTTGCTTCTTTCCTATTGATTTGAGTCCCTTTTTCTTTTTAATACTGTATGAAGGTTTTTCTATTGAGACACATACATCCATACCAAATATGCCCAGCTTTGGATCATATTTGGTTCCAGGTAAATCAATGTGCTTCTCTATTCCAAATGCAAAATTACCTTGCCTATCAAAATTTGAAATGGGTAATTTATTGCCAACACTTTCGAAGGCTTTTATCAAAAAATCTTTAGCTGCTTGTTTTCTTAGGGTGATGATGCAAGCGATAGGCTCGTTTTTCCTAACTCCCCAGTCTTTGATGGTCTTTCTTGCAAGTCTTTGACATGGTTTTTTACCTGTTAATTGTTCAAGCACGGTCATAGCCTTCTGTAATGGTTCTCCTGATTGTCCAACAGCAATATTAATGACTACCTTATCGATTCGCGGCGCCTGCATAGGGTTTGAGCCACTCTTTTGTGGTTTCACTAACTCACTCATTCTTTTTCCCTTCTGGTAGTGATATCCAAGGTTTCTCTTCGCCTATAGCAAAAACATATTTTATGGGTGTTTGAATTTTCTTCCCATTTACACTTTCAAGTGTAACGATTGTTGGATGGGCTCCTCTTCCCTTTTTGATTCTTGTTATCTTTCCCCAGACGCCAACATTTTTTCCATCTATAATTATTGCTGGTATGCTTTTTCTTATCTTAGTGTGTTCTAAAATCTTCTTTTTGGACAGACTAATTTTCAGAACATCTGTTGTTTCGTACTCTTGATCTTTAGGTTGTCGGGGTCTTTTTTGATCAAGCAAGATGTTTTGACCATCATGTAGATTAAGTTGTAATCTTCCTCCTTTTACACTTGTTTTTCCTGTAATTTTGAATAATTTGAAAGATTTTTCTTTCCCCTTAATTTTGTGTAGACTTAATATGTTTTTGGGAGATGGAAGTACACGATATGCTACTTTCATCTTTGGTATTTCTACAACATCCATCAAACCTGTTGGATAATCGTATTCTACCACAAAACGCCCA
>JAGMEO010000010.1 GCA_023128135.1 Candidatus Bathyarchaeota archaeon
TTATTTATGAAATTTGACGTATCAAAAGAACTTGCGGAGGCGGCCTATGAAGCTCTCCAAGTAGCCCGAGACACAGGAAAAATCAAGAAAGGAACTAATGAATCCACTAAAGCCATTGAACGTGGAATAGCAAAACTGGTATATATAGCAGAGGATGTACAACCGCCTGAAGTTGTAGCTCATTTACCACTTCTATGCGAGGAACGAAAAACTTCATACATTTATGTGCCAAGCAAACTAAAGCTTGGAACCTCAACTGGTTTAAAGGTTGGGGCAGCTGCCGTTTGCATAATAGAGCCTGGTGATGCTGCTGAACTTGTTAAAGAAATCACGTCAAAACTGGAAACCCTAGCAAAATAGAATGGGCGAAGTTGACCAATGAGCGAAAAAGAACAAAAGCTCCTAACTCCAGCTGAAGTGATTCAAATCATTGGTCGAGTTGGAGTAATTGGAGAGGTCAACCAAGTACGTGTACAAATACTTGAAGGAAAAGACAAGGGAAGAATCATATCCAGAAACATAAAGGGTCCAGTGAGAATTGGCGACACTCTCATGTTGCGAGAGACTGACAGAGAAGCTAAAAAAATCAGGTAATTTTGAGGTTTCTTATATGCCAAAAACCCATAAATGCTCCTTCTGTGGACAAGAATTCCAACATGGAACAGGTCTCATGTACGTAAAAACTGATAGTACAGTTTACTGGTTCTGCTCAAGTAAATGTCGAAAAAATATGCTTGTGCTCAAAAGGGAACCAAAAAAATATAAATGGACAACTCATTACGCGCGGAAAGCGAAAAAGGAATGAAAGATCATACATTTATCATAATTAAACCTAACGCTGTTAAAAGGGGTCTCATTGGGAAAATAATAGCGCGTATCGAAAACAAAGGATTAAAAATAATAGCCTTAAAACTTCTTCGACTAACACGATCACAAGCAGAAAACCTATACGAGATGCACAGAAATAAACCGTTTTTTGGATATCTTATCAACCACATTACTTCTGATTTTATTGTGGCTATGGTCATTGAAGGAAAAGAAGCCATAAAGGTAATGAGAAAAATGGTGGGTACCACAAACCCGACAGAGGCTGCGTTTGGAACAATAAGAGGTGATTTTGGGCTTTCAATAACAGAGAACATCATCCATGCAGCTGATAATGAAGAAAACACTTTAAGGGAAATGAAGATCTGCTTTACTTCTGAAGAGATTTTATCTTAGAATATGGTATTTAAACCTCTTAATCAAACTTGAGATATTGATATAACTCTAGGTTTATAGAGTCGTTTAAACACCGATTTCTCACGATGAAAGGAGATCCAAATTGCCAGCTAGAATCCGCCAACCAGTTGCTTGCGTTCTAGGTCATGTTGACTCAGGAAAAACAACTCTATTAGATAAGATTCGGGGGTCAGCAGTTGCCTTGAGTGAAGTTGGCTCTATGACTCAACATATTGGAGCTAGTTTCTTCCCCCTTAGAACCTTGAAAGCGATAAGTGGAAAGGTGATAAAGCACAGTAGCGGGAAAATTAAAATTCCTGGTCTCCTCGTAATAGATACGCCCGGTCACAGCATTTTTATTAATCTTCGTAAACGTGGCGGGTCAGTTGCTGATATCGCAATACTTGTTCTGGATGTTCTGAGAGGTTTTGAACCTCAGACATATGAAAGTCTGGATATTCTCAAGAATCGTAAAATCCCCTTCATCGTAGCTGCAAACAAGATAGACACAATACCTGGTTGGGTTGACCATTCTGATGTTTCTCTATTAGAATCCTTGAAAAGCCAAGACACCAATGTTCAACAACAGCTTGACGATCACATTTATACAATAATTGGTACCTTTTCCAGATTGGGCTTCGAAGCCGAACGGTTTGATAGAATAAAAGATTTCACCAAATATGTGACTATCGTTCCCTTGAGCGCCAAAACAGGGGAAGGGATTCCCGAGTTGTTGTCCATTTTAATCGGGCTTACTCAGCAGTATATGAGAAAGAAACTTAAAGTAAGTAAAGGTGCTGCGAAAGGAACAATTTTAGAGGTAAAAGAAGAACCAGGCCTTGGTATTACAGTCAACGTTATCATATATGACGGGGTTCTACATGAAGGAGACAAAATAGTTCTCGGCGGCAGAAATAAACCAATAGTTACAAGAGTAAGAGCTCTCTTACTACCCAAGCCTCTCGACGAAATACGTGAGCCACGAGAAAAATTCACTCCTGTAAAAGAGGTGAAAGCAGCTGCAGGAGTTAAGATTGCAGCTCCAGGTATTGAAGAGGCTATTGCAGGTGCTCCCCTTTATGCTGCTGATCGTAAAAATCCAGTAAATATACTTGTTAAAACCGTAGCTGAAGAGCTAGAGAAACTCAGGATAATTACAGACAAAGTTGGTGTTGTATTAAAAACTGACACGCTGGGATCACTGGAGGCTACAATAAGCGAATTGGAGAAGAATGGGGTTCCAATAAGAATGGCCGATGTTGGGGATGTTTCAAGAAGAGACGTTATTGAAGCGTCGATTGTGAAGATGGACGCTCCAACGTTAGGTGTAATTCTCTCTTTTAATGTGCGAATTCTTCCTGATGTTGAAAAAGAGGCTGGAAATAGAGGTATCAAACTATTTAAGAACAACGTCATCTACCAGCTGATAGAAGATTACATCGAATGGATGCATTTACAAGAAGAAGCCATGACCAAAAGAAGATTCGAATCTTTGATGAGGCCAGGTGAGATAAAAGTAATGCTAGGCTATATTTTTAGAAAGTGTAAACCAGCAATATTTGGTGTCGAGGTAATTACGGGAAGAGTTCAGCCTAAATACAGGTTAATCAAGGCCAATGGTGAGTTGATGGGTGAGGTTTTACAGATACAAGGCCAAGGACAACCCATACCAGAAGCAACCGAAGGAATGCAAGTTGCACTTTCAATGAGAGAGCCAGTTATAGGACGTAATTTACATGAGGGCGACACGATGTACGTGCTGGTGCCTGAAGAGGATGTGAAAAAACTTCTTGAGAAACATCAAAATAAACTTTCGCTTGGTGAAGTTGAAGTTTTAAACAAACTCATAGAAGTCATGAGAAAACACAATCCACTATGGGGGCTATAAAAATCTTTAATAAATAGAAAGCTTGGCTATAGTTGATATCGCATGAGACCAATTAACTGAGAGAATAAAATGGCTAAGTTCAAACTTGTAATATCAGACACAGAAACAGGCAAATCAAAAAGTCTTGAAATTGAAGGTTCTGCAGCTCAACCATTGGTTGGGCAAAAAATCGGAGATACAATCGATGGAGCCATCGCAAAAATGCGTGGAGCAAAACTTAAAATAACTGGTGGAAGCGATAAGGACGGAACTCCTTTGAAACCTAATGTGTATGGGGAGGTAAGAGCTTCAATAATGTTGAGTAGAGGAGTTGGTTTCCATCCAAAACAAAAAGGTGAGCGGAGGAGGAAAATGGTTCGTGGAAATGTAATAACCGACGACATATTTCAGATAAATCTTAAGATCCTTGAAAAGCCTAAGAAGAAATCTCGTAAAAAAACAAAGAAACTATTAAAGAAACCTTCTGATAAATCATCAATACAAAAGGAATAGTTACTGTTCATTTGTGATGTATTCTGTATATGAACATCCACCACAAGCCCATCTAGGAACTGGTTTCTTATGATGAGCCATGAACACTCCGCATCTTGGGCATTTCCTTAAATTTCTTACTAGTTTTTCTCCGTTAATTTTGTAATAAGTATGCACTTTCCTCTCTTTCTTTTTCTCGCTCATTCTGTTTCTTCCTTATCTAAAGGTTTTGGAGCTTTCTCTTCTTCAGGTTTTGGAGCTTTTTTCTCTGGAGCAGACAGAACTTTCTCATCTTTGCCTTTACGCTTTGATGTTCGCTTCTTTTCTTCAAGTGACATGTTTCTTTTATGAATGTAATCTGGAATGATCTGCCTAGCTTTTTCAGCTGTATCGTAGACTTCGGCTTCTCCAATGGTCCTGTTAACTCCTGGAGACGTCTTCATCTTAATTATATAGACTTGATCTTGTTTAATTTTAAGCAGGTTTGCTAAAGACACCCTAGTTTGATAAAGCTGTGGGGTTCCTGATGATGGGTGGTCAATAGAAAATTGTATTTCCTTTCGCTCCAGGAGAGGATTGTATTTTTCTGAAGTTTTTTTAATGTTCAAAGTTACATCCCAATTTCATCGTTAATGAATTAATTTTTACATCTTCTTTCTAGGAGAATGCTATATATGTTTTCATAAACTGTTCTTTTACATTTCTTTGTATAGTGTTTCGCACGTGCTTACGCCTCTGGGCATCTTCTTTTACTGAAATATACTATGTTTGAATGCTTTTTGTACCTCAATCTTTCAAACATCTGGAAAGTTACAAGTGGTCGTAATAAAAATATTTTTTGCAATCGAACGTGAACATTCCCTTTTTTACATGGTCATTGCTTTAAGGATGGATTTTATTTCTTGCTTCTTCTCTTTTGTAATACGGACTATAACTATTCCTTTGTGGGGTTGGCCGTAAACTACTATTGCGTTTTGCGGAGCGTTCATAATCATGGGCAAGACTAGTAGATCTTCTTCTCCTTCGACCACGATTTTTGTAACCGTTGTTTCCTTTGTTGCATCTTGAATGACTTTCCAGGCTTCTGGAGTTATGGTTCCCGGAGGGTTTTTTACGTGAATTTCTCTTTCTGTTTTGAGTGGTACAGGTAAAATTGGCTTTCTCATGACTTTATTGTCAACAATATAAATATCAGCGTCTATGCCATGTTTTGAAATGTTTGCTGTTGCAACGTCACCAACGGCAAAAACCTTCAAGGGATTGTTTTTTTTGATATAATCTGAAAGGTATTTCGCTATCTCATTTCGAGAGCCCGTGACTAGTTCTCCAAGAGGCTGTTTGAGCTTTACCCGAAGTGTATTAGTGAGGCGGTAGGTCCGAGGTAGAGTGTTCATTATCTGACACGTAGAGCATATCGCCCTTCTTTTTTAATCTTCATAGTTTCTGCAATTTTGGAATTTTCAGGGTCTAGAATTATTGTTATTCCTGTCCAGTCGTTGGATATATTAACAGTCTTACAGTCAGGGCAAAGATTTGTAGTTGTAATCAGATGACAGTTCTTGCAGGCTTTTTCACTCATTTGCTTTTGCCTTCTGCAGTTGGTGGAGTTGCTTTTGCTTGAATTTCTTCATGAAGTTTCTTAACATCTTCTGATACCCAGTCCAGTTTGCCAAGAAATGGTTGGCGCATAGTTAAACCAACTTTTCCTGATGTCCCTCCCTTAGCGAATGAAACCGCTGTTATTCTAACCCTCACGTTATCTCCTTGCTTCAGCCTTCGCTGTGTTTCTTTTCCGATTAAGACAGCTTGTCTCTCGTCAAAAGAAACATAATCATCAATAATCTGTGAAACATGAAGTAATGCATCAATCGGGCCCACTCGTATAAACGCACCAAAATCTTCTATCTCAATTACTTCCCCTTCAACTACTTCTTGGATCTGAGGATAAAAAGTAATAACGGAAAATGTAACACTATTGTATGTCGCACCATCACCTGGAATTATTTTCCCTACAGGACTTACTTTGATGTTAGTTATTAGAACAACATAGCCTAGATCTTCGGTTACGATTCCCTCGTACTTCCCTTTCAGTTCTTCTTGAGCGACCTTCTTTAAGGGCTTGCCAAATTTCTCTGGTGGTATCCTAACGGTGTCCTCAATCATGATGAGTTTAAACATGTTTATCCCTTATAGAAAAGAAAATGATCAAGTGGGAATCCTAAACTTAAAGCTTTCTTATATATTCTCCCATCTAATTGGTCTTCATCAAAACACGTTGTCTGTCATCCTAGTAACGCATATTTGATAATAATGGGTGCGAAAACTGATGCTGTGAGGGACATTACCGTTATCATAGTGTTGAGGGATGGCCCTGCTGTGTCTTTGAAAGGGTCTCCTACGGTGTCGCCAATAATTGCAGCTTTATGTGCTTCTGATCCTTTTCCTCCAAAATGACCAGCTTCAATATACTTTTTAGCATTATCCCATGTGCCTCCTGAATTAGACATGAAAAGAGCGAATATTACACCTGTTATAATGCTTCCAGCAAGGAATCCCCCTAAAGCTTTGCTGCCTAAAATAAAACCAACCAGTAGAGGGGTAGTTATGGTTAAGATGCTTGGAAGTATAAGTTCCTTTAACGCTCCTTTTGTCGCGATATCTACACATTTAGCATAGTCAGGTTTTGCCTTCCCCTCAATTAAACCTGGTATTTCCCTAAACTGTCTGCGAATTTCTTCGATCATTCTAAACGCGTTTTTTCCTACAGATAAGATCATCAATGCAGAAAACAGGGGTGGCATAATAGAGCCAATAAACACACCCACTAGTACCAAGGGGTCCATTAGATCAAGAACTGTGATATTAACTATTTTAGAATACGCTGTGAAGAGTGCCAAAACTGTTAGCGCTGCAGCTCCTATTGCGAAACCCTTTGTGATGGCTTTTGCTGTGTTACCAGCAGCATCTAACTCGTTTGTGACTTCAATTATTTTAGCTTTCATGCCGGATTGTTCCGCGATACCTGCAGCATTATCTACTATTGGGCCATAGGAATCTGAAGAAACAATCATGCCTGTGATTGAAAGCATTCCAAGAGCGGCCAACGCGACACCATAGACTCCCGCAACATGGCATGATATTAAAATTGCAATAGAAATGCCAATAACTGGCGGTACCACGCTCATAATGCCATATGAGAATCCCGTTAGGATGGTTATAGCTGTGCCAGTTATTGATGCTTCAGCTGTCTTCTTAACTGGTCCTCTATCAATTGATGTGAAATAGTCTGAAGTCAGTCCTATGCATACGCCCGCAATCAATCCAACAATAATAGAGTAGTAAATATTCATACTTAGTTCCATAAATGTAACAATGCCATACGTGATGATGGCAAATATTATAGTCGTGAGATAAGTTCCTCTGTTTAAAGCTGCACCTGCATTTCCCTCTTCTCCTACTCTAACTGCTGCTGTTCCTAATATAGATGCGATTATGCCAACTCCAGCTATTATGAGAGGTAAAGTTACACCTGAGGATCCTATAGTTTCAGAACCTAGAATCATAGTCGCTACAATACTACCGACATAAGAGTCAAATAGGTCTGCACCTGTTCCTGCAACATCACCTACATTATCGCCAACATTGTCTGCTATTACTGCGGGGTTTCGAGGGTCATCTTCTGGGATATTCATCTCTACTTTGCCAACTAAATCTGCACCTATGTCCGCTGTCTTAGTGTAGATGCCTCCACCAGCTTTAGCGAATAGCGCAATTATGCTTGCTCCAAAACTAAATCCGAGAATTATGTTTGGATCAGCATAAATGAAGTAGAGAATACTAATTCCTAATAAAGCAAAGCCAACTACAAGCAATCCCATTACTGCGCCAGCATAGAAGGCTACTGGAAAGGCTTTATTTATTCCCTTTTCAGCGGCATAAGCGGTTCTAACATTTGCTTTAACTGCAATCTCCATTCCTATAAATCCAGCAAGGGCTGAACATAATGATCCAATGATAAAGGTGAGAGCAATATTGATGTCTAATAAAAACGCGAGGATTACAGCCATGGCCAAAGTAAAGAGTGTAAGTGTTTGATATTGTCTTTTTAAAAACGCGCGAGAACCCTCTTTTATTGCGTCTGCGATTTCTCGCATTTTTTTGGTTCCAGTTTCCTGTTTATTAACATAGTAGAATAGATATGTTGCTGTGAGAATAGAAGCAATTCCAGCTAAAGGGGCAATTATCCAAAGCATTTTTTACAACCTTAAAAGTTCTTAATATTTTATAGTTGTAAAATATTGAGTTATTTAAAATTTTGTTTAAAGGTAGCTCCATCAACCATTAAGTGAGATTTTTGTCGTAGATACATAACTGAAGCTTTTTTTTTCTTTAACTTTTTTCTAAGTTCAGAATCATTAGTAGCAACTAGGCAATTCCAGTCAATAGCTAACCTTACAATTAAATCATCAACAGACTCACAGGGTTCAACATCTACTTGAACGATCTTGGCTTTCTTTGCCATCTTCAATGCTTGTTTGGCTTGTCTTGCTTGTTTTACTCTTCTTCCAATTGAGACTTGTTTCAACTCATCATAGACAGGAGATGGAATCACAGCTTCTATTCTTTGATTTAATGTTTTTTCCATCTCTTCAAAGACATCTATGTTGAACTGAACTGAGTTCATCAAAAAGTTTGAATCTACTATCACACAGATTACCATGTTATTTTCCCTATTGAATAACAATCAGCGTTGAATCGAATTAACGGTTATCCTTTTTACTCAATTATTCCATAACCGATTAGTCTCCAACTATCTCCGATTTTACGACTAATTGCAATCCTAGCTTTTGCTTCTGTGGAGACAGGTCTTCTGAGAGTTATTTCCACTACATCCCTTCTTGCAGAGGTAACCACACCTGAAGATACAGACGTCCCTATGTTTACTACTAAGTTTTCATTGGTCTTGATCTTCTCTACTTTTGCCAAGGTTTCAGTTCCAACAACTTTCTTGAATAAATGAGGTTCAAAGGACAGATTGTAAATTACTTGTGGAAGAAGACCTGGTTTTCCAACAATGTTCCCAACTAATCCATCAGCTCTCGTTAATGAAGGATCAAGGTAGGTTCCAACCCCTATAAGCCCCCCGCTCTTAGCTTCTTTAACAATTGATCCACCAGCACTTAGACTATCGATTTCAGTAAATAATGGTTCATAATGGGTTTTTCCTTTATTTTCAATTCGTATTCCTGGCAAGATTTCTATCTCATCTCCAGATTTGAATACGCCTTCTATTATTGAACCGCCAATTATCCCGCCAACAATTTTTTCAGCCATAGTTCCAGGCTTATTTACATCAAAGGATCTTACGATAAACATCTTTGGCGGTCTAGATAGGTCTCGTTTAGGGGTAGGAATTTGTTTTTCAATATTTTCAATTAATATGTCAAGATTGATGGAGTGTTGAGCGCTAATGGGGATAATTGGTGCTTTCTCGGCGATTGTGCCTTTTATTAAAGTTTTGATTTCCTTATAATTCTTTAAAGCTTGTTCCTGATCGATAAGGTCTATCTTATTCTGAACGATTACAATTTTATTTAGGTCAGCAATCTCCGCTGCAGCTAAATGTTCACGATCTTGAGGTTGTGGGCATTTTTTATTAGCAGAAAGAACAAGCAGAGCTCCATCCATAAGCGCTGCTCCTGAGAGCATAGTAACCATTAAACTATGGTGTCCAGGGCAGTCGACAAAGCTAATGCCCCTTACGAATTTTGTTTGAGAATTACAAGTAGGGCAATTCGTACTTGTACAATAACCTTTATGTTCTGTGCATTTATAGATCCCAACATCTGCATAACCAACTCTTATCGTGATTCCTCTACGTAATTCCTCGCTGTGTTTTGCTGTCCAAACACCTGCAAGTGCTTGTACAAGTGTTGATTTTCCGTTGTCTACATGACCTAACGTTCCTAAATTGAGTTCTGGTTGCTTTGGCAATGGTGCTGAGTCCAATATGCATTCTCCTCATTTGTTTTTTGGGTAAGCACCGTACATGTACTTTAACTTTTTATTTAAAGATAGAGTAACAGTGTTTTAAGCATCAGATTTTACTCCTTTCATAAAGAAATATTAGTGTTTGGGCTTTCTACACCAAATTTGCATAAAGAATAAAGATCTAGAAGGAATTTGATGATGGCTTCAGAGATCATCTGTTTGGGGATCGAGTCTACAGCACACACTTTTGGAATAGGAATCGCGTCTTCAGAGAACGGAGTTCTTGTTGACGTAAAATCAGTTTATAAACCTCCATTTGGTGCAGGGATACATCCTAGAGAGGCGGCACAACATCATTGTGAAGAAGCGCCAAGCGTTCTTAATCAGGCTCTGAAGGAATTTAGCAGAAAAATTGATAGCGTTGACGCAGTCGCTTTTTCTATGGGTCCTGGTCTGGGACCAGCACTTCGTACTGGCGCAACAGTAGCTCGAGCATTGGCTACTTGGCTAAATAAACCCTTAGTGCCAGTTCATCATGCAATTGCCCACATAGAATTAGCCAGTCTTCTAACCGGAGCTAAAGATCCTTTAGTCATTTTGGTATCGGGTGGCCATACAACAATAACTGCCTATGCGGATAGAAGATGGCGAGTATTTGGAGAGACGGAAGACATCACGCTGGGAAATCTTTTAGATGTTTTTGCGAGAGAATCATCTCTCCCCTCACCTGGCGGCCCCGCGGTTGAGTCGCTGGCAAAAAAGGGGGGAAAATTCATTGATCTACCCTATGTTGTAAAAGGCAATGATGTGTCATTCTCAGGGCTTCTTACAGCAGCTAAGAAAAAATTGCAAATGAATTGTGATTTGAAAGATCTATGTCACTCTTTGCAAGAAGTTGCTTTTTCAATGGTAGCAGAAACTTCGGAGCGAGCTCTCGCTTTCACTGAGAAGAAAGAGGTTCTATTGGTTGGTGGAGTAGCTGCAAATGAGAGATTGCAACAGATGATAAGTGAAATTGCATGTGAACATAACGCAAGTTTCTATGTAGTTCCAAAAAGATACAGTGGTGACTGCGGAGCGCAAATTGCTTGGACCGCTCTCCTAGTCTATCGATCAGGTATAGAAATCAAGGTTGAAAAGAGTTATGTCAAACCAAAATGGCGCCTTGATCAAGTGGCAATTCCGTGGAGAGATGAATAATATTGCTTATAAAAAAAGGTGCTGAAGCCAATTTATATCTAGAGAAATGGCATGGAATAAAGGCCATAATAAAGAAGCGGATGCCAAAAAAGTACAGGATAGATGAACTGGATACGAAAATTAGACAGACGAGAACGGTCCGTGAAGCACAATTGATCCATAATGCCCGAACTGTTGGAATCCCTTCACCTATTATATACGCGATTGATCTTGAAAAGACTACAATAATAATGAAGTATATTGAAGGAATACGAGTTAAAGACGTATTGAATTCACCGACCTTTGAGAAAAAACAAGAACTCTGTTATCAAATAGGTCAATTAATAGGCCAATTACATAATGCAGGTATGATTCATGGTGATTTGACAACCTCGAACATGATTGTCTTCAAGAATAGAATTTACCTGTTAGATTTTGGGCTAGGAGATCATTCCATAGATCTTGAAGAACGTGGTGTGGATCTTCTTCTAATAAAGAGAGCCTTTCAAAGTGCACATTACAAATATTTTAAACCGTGCTTTGCTGCTCTGACAAAAGGATACAAACAAGAGGTCGGTGAAGAGATTTCAAGCGAAGTTATGAAAAGGCTTCGAGACATAGAACGAAGAGGTAGATACACATCACGGGGCGAGTTACATGAGGATTATGAAGTGTAATTTATGAGTAACCAAAGAACGGTTCTTTTTGCTACTGGCAACTTGCATAAATTTAGAGAAGCAGCGTTAGTACTTCAAGAGTATGGACTCAAGATTACTAGAGTTGATCTAAAAGGTATAGAAATTCAAGCTGAAACTGTTGAAGAAGTTGCCAAGTTTAGTGCTACACAAGTTGCACAACAACTTCAAACTCAAGTTATTGTTGAGGATACAGGTATTTTTATCGAAGCATTAAATGGTTTTCCTGGCCCTTATTCCTCTTACGTTCATAAGACAATAGGTAACAAAGGCGTCTTAAAGCTCTTGAAAGGAATTTCCAATAGAAGAGCGTTCTTTCGTTCAGCAATATCTTATAGCAAGCCAAACTTTTCAACAAGATGTTTTTCTGGTATTACTGTTGGTAAAATA
>JAGMEO010000100.1 GCA_023128135.1 Candidatus Bathyarchaeota archaeon
ACGGGTTTGGGATCCTCAGAGGGATGAAACCATTCACCGCAGAAGACGAGCTGAAAGCTCATGAATGAAAGGTACATTATAGACGCGTACGCCTGGATAGAGTACTTGACTGGAAGCAGCGCTGGCGATAAAGTAAACCACATCTTGGGAGAGAATAGGAACCTAATTTACACTTGCGCAGTGACCATCGCAGAAGTTGTCAGCAAAACGGCTAGAGAGGGACGAGACCCAGAAGCTGCATACAACATACTCACCTGCAACTCGAACACAATAAACGTCAACCACGAGCTCTCCAAAGACGCTGGCACACTACACGCCGAGATCCGAAAAACCATAAGGGACTTCGGGTTGGCAGACGCCTACGTCTTAGCCTCCGCAAGAAAACTAAACGCAAAAATCCTCACCGGAGACCCCCACTTCAAAAGTTTTAAAGAAGCAATCCTCCTCTGAAGACTGAAGGACACTTTTCAAGCTAGCTATTTGTCGTGCACGCGGTTGAAAACCCAAGTGGGCACCTCTCTGAAAAAACCCCCTTCTCAATAAAACTTCTAAACACCGTACTCCTTCTAATTCTTCTCATTCTGTGCAACTCTTTTAAATACAACTTTCTTTCACCAAAGTCGGTGTGGGGGGTACTCTTGACCGTCTAACCCTAACTCTCGCCCTAGGTAAATTTGTTCTCGGGGAAAAGGCAATGTCGTCAGACAAAGAAAAATTTTTCTCCGACAATAATAAGAGAGCCTTAGGGTGTTGTGAAGGTCGATGGTGCACGCACGAAAAGCCATCCTGAGGATGATCAGTATTGCCTATTCTTTAGTTTCTTCTTCTGTTGTGTCTTCTATTATGGTTGGCGGTGGCGTTGTTGCCATGGTCCAACCGATCCACATGGCGATGAAGGCTATCAATGCTACACCTAACAGAATCGGGAGCACAACTGCCCATCGCGTATTCTCTCCGGGTGCAAAGAACAGCCACTCTAATCCTGAGGGCGCTGGGAAGAACAACCAGTAAACGTATGCTACTCCCGTAATCAAGCTGAGAAGGAAGAGTAATGAGCCTAATGTTTTATCGCTCAAATGTAAACCCGCATCTCATTACTATTTTAATGTAAATGTAGCTTTTATGATGTTAAGTGTGCAAATTTTGAAATGTAATGTGTGAAGATAAGCTTATTCTTCGATTGTGTTGTGATTGGATTCTGAGAGTAAATTTATATAGTGTAAACACTTTTGTTTACAGAAAAGAGTTGTTGAATGGTGGTACAGGTACAAGTGAGAATGCCAGAAGGTCTGGTTGAGGAGATAGATAGGTGGATAAAAGAAGGACGGTTTTCAAGTAGAAGTGACGCAATCAAAATGATTGTGACATTATTCCAAGAACGAGAACGAACAAGGGCATTCTACGATATACTCAATGAGAGAAGCAGAGAAGCAAAAGAGAAACCCGAGATTATGAAACGATTAATTTAACCAACATCAATCTCAGATGAAGTAAAGTGCCCTTCGAGGTTTGGTTACACCCAAAGGCTGATTCTTTTTTAAACAGTTTAGACCCACTTTTAAAGAAGAGCATAAAAATTAAACTTATTGAGCTAACCAAAGAACCAAATAAAAAGGGAAAACAATTAAAACCTTCGAACTTCTTCAGAATGAGAATTGGAAAATATCGAGCAATATACGAGATAATTTGGGACAAATCAAAGGTAAATGTTCTCTTTATTGGACATAGAGATCAAGTACATGACAACTTTAAAAGACTTTTTTAAAGAAAAAACATTTCACCGAACAAAACTTTACCAACCAAGTTCACAGAACAGTATATCACAAGCGCTATTAGTCCTTCAAATCATTATGAAAAAGAAATCTATCAATGGTTGCATAAATCAAATAATTTTTGAATAAGCAATTTCCCCTTTTAGAGTAAT
>JAGMEO010000101.1 GCA_023128135.1 Candidatus Bathyarchaeota archaeon
AGAACAATAACATTTCCTTTAGCTCTTCCAGGAGTTTGGGCAGGAGCAATCCTGACCTTCATACTAAGTATTGAAGACCTCGGAACACCAGTAGTCTTCAAGGCAAGCCAAGCTGCTAAGACCATGACATTTGAGATCTTCAAGAAAATATTCTCTCCAACCGGAGACATCGACCCAATCGCTCCTGCATTAAGCGTAATTCTACTTGTAGTCGCAATTTTAGGATTCATCTCAATTCGAAAGTACGTTGTTCTAAGGAAATACGCGATTGTAAGTAAGGGCGGCCAAAGACGCCCAAGATCTAGCAAAGCAACAAGAAATCAAGCCATCTTAATTTACACATTCATAATTTCTGTCTTGAGTTTCGCTTTAATACCTCATATCGGGGTATTCCTGCTTTCAATAACTGAATATTGGGGTAATACTTTGTTACCAACAAAGATGACCCTGAATAATTACAGCATCATATTTACAAATCCTGATATTGCAGGCTCAATATTCAATAGTATTGTTTACTCAAGCGCTGCAACCCTCTTAATTATAGTTCTCGGCGTAGGCGCCGCATACATCATAAACCGAAAACGGATTCCTGGAAGAAACTTTCTAGATATATTAGTTACGATGCCTGTTGCAATTCCTGGAATCGTTCTAGGAATTGGATACTTCATCATGTTTCTCAAGACACCTCTTAGTCCATTAATTAATCCAATGCCCCTCTTAATCTTGAGTTACACCATAAGAAAATTTCCGTTCACTGTCAGATCTGCTTATGCTGGACTACAACAAACAACCATTGAAATGGAGGAGGCTTCCTTGAACTTAGGAGCAAGCAAACTAAGAACGTTCCTTAGAATCACACTTCCTCTCATCGCCATAAGCGTTCTAGCAGGTTCTATGCTATCCTTTGTTTACGCAATGTCTGAAGTCAGCACAAGCTTAATCTTCGGAGATGTAAATCCAACATACGCTCCTATGACATGGATGATAAAAGATGTTCTCTTACAACTCGGGGCAGGGCCCTTCTTTGCAGCAACTTTAGGCATCTTACTGATGGTTGTTCAGATAATTATCCTATTCATATCAACAAAACTTCTCAAGCAGAGTGTGACTGCGCTCACAGGTCTTTAAAAGCATGATCATTTAAAATAAAAAATTTGAATAGAAAGTGGGAGTAAAATGGTAAAAATCGTATCAAAAGGAATCACAAAGCGTTTTGGCAACGTGGTTGCCTGTGATAGCATAAATATTGAGGTGCCTGATGGGAAATTATTCACACTTCTTGGTCCAAGTGGGTGTGGAAAAACTACTTTTCTAAGAATAATAGCTGGTTTTGAGAGCCCAGATGAAGGAAGAATATTCTTCAATAAACAAGACATGACTGAGCTTCAACCATATGAACGAAGCACAGGTATGGTGTTTCAAAACTATGCACTTTGGCCACACATGAATGTATTCGAGAACATCGCCTATGGACTTAAGGTTCAAAAACTTGATAAAAAGGATATAGAAAAACGGGTAAACAAAGCTCTAGATCTTGTAAGACTTGGAGGACTAGGAAAAAGAACACCATTCCAATTAAGCGGTGGACAACAACAACGAGTAGCTTTGGCTAGAGCTTTAGTTATTGAACCTAAAGTTCTTCTTCTGGATGAGCCGCTTAGTAACTTGGATGCAAAGCTTAGACTTGAGATGCGACATGAAATCATGCGAATACAAAGAGAATTAAGAATAACAGCTGTATATGTAACACATGACCAAGAAGAAGCCTTGAGCATTTCCGATAGAATCGCCATTATGAAAGCAGGTAAATTGCAGCAGATAGGTACTCCTCAAGAGATATATAACAATCCTCAAAGCGTTTTTATTGCAG
>JAGMEO010000102.1 GCA_023128135.1 Candidatus Bathyarchaeota archaeon
CTACGTCTAGACCAATCACGATCCTAGATGTTCTTAGACTAATTGATAATTTGGAGATAATTTGGTCACCGGAGAGTATGGTGAAACCTAGTTTTTCATCAAGTACAGCATCCCCATACATAACTGGAGTGATCCCTAAATCAAGCATCTTTTCTATGGATCTTGTTTCAAATCTTGAAATTCTTCCGTTTTCTGTTAATATACAAGCTGATGGAGGAATCCCAACTGCAGGTATTCCTTTATTTATAAAGGCATCAATTATTATTTTGTTTAAAGCCATCATTGCTTGTCTTGTCTTTGCGAAGCCTTCAAGCTGTGATGGGTTTTTGTAGCCTTCTATTATCTTATATTTTTTTGCGAGAAAATGTCCAAAGGAGCCCCCGCCATGTACAACAATAACTGAATCTACATTTGCTCTACAGATTTCTTTTATCAGCCTATTTATTGCAATTTCATTTGCAGTGAGAGGTTTTTCTTTTACTGTTATTACACTTCCTCCAAGTTTTAAGACAATTAATTCTACTTTTGAATCCATGATTTCACGCCCTCATCTACTTTACTAGATATTATTGGAGTCCCTCCAGCGTTTTTGATAGCTTTTGCAATCTTTTTCCTTTTTTTCAAAGGTGAAAGTGCAATCATACAACCTCCTCCACCTGCTCCAGTTAATTTAGCACCTAAAGCACCAGCTTCTATTGCTACATGGACAAAATTGTCAAGTGTCTTATTTGATACTCCAATTGCAGAGAGGAGGCCGTGATTTATGTTCATTAATTCCCCAAACTTCGTTAAATCTCCAGACTTTAATGTTTTAATTGCTTTCGTTGTTAGGTGTCCAGCTGTTTTGATGAGTGGGTCTATTATTTTAGGGAACCTGTCTCTTTTTATTTTTACAGCTTTAACGAGATCGCCCGTTGACCTTAGTTCTCCTGTGTTTCCAATAATAAGTGGTATCTTTTTTTTCACTTTTATTGGAGTGATGCCTTGATTTTTTTTGTATACGATTATGCCACCGTTAGTGGAAATTGCTTGATCGATACCTGAAGGCTTTCCGTGAACGAACCGTTCAGCTTCAAATGATAAATTGACAATCTTTTCTTTTGTGAAGTTGACCCCAAAGAACTTACCCACAGCAGCCACGGTTGCTACAGCTAATGCGCCAGAAGAGCCTAACCCAGCTGCAACAGGTATCTCAGATTTTATTACAATATTTAAGCCGGATTCTTCCTTCAGCTCTTTTAATGCTGTTTGAGAAGCAATTCTTATCGGCTCAAGAATTTTATGAGCGCCCAACCCACCATGATCAGGCTGGAATCTATTTCCTTTAAATGATCCAGAGAAGCCAAGATTGGATGCGATGTGAATAACATTATCGTTTCGATCTTTAACACTTACCTTTGCGTAACAATCAATCGCCATGACAATAGCTGGTTCGCCATAGACGACAAAATGTTCCCCAGCTAGTATGATCTTAGCAGGAGCCGATGCTATAGCTTTCAAAACAAGTCCGCCAAAAGAACGTAGATAGATAGAAAAATAAAAACCCTACAGTTAAACATTAAACTTTTCAATTATTTTTCCATTACAATGGACGCATATCCGACAACCTGAGAGAAATCACCTGTAATGTCGCCACTTGTCTTATAGGAAAGAAGCTTAGCTTTCTTCGCTCCAAGCATTTTAGCGGCAACAATAGCAGCTGATGTTGGACCAACCCCACACATACCAATCCTATTATCCTCAACAACGTCTTGGAGATGCTTTTCGTTAAGTTCGAGAATAGCATCTATCACAAGTTGATC
>JAGMEO010000103.1 GCA_023128135.1 Candidatus Bathyarchaeota archaeon
TTCTAGAGTATTCATTACATCGTCGACTGTGACAAACGCTTCTTCTATGTCTATAGATATTGCTTCACTGAGATGTCTTCTTGTACGTGATTCCTCAGCTCTAAAGATTGGACCGATCTCAAAGACCTTTTCAAAATCACTTATTAGCTGTTCCTTAAACAGCTGAGGACTCTGGGCTAGAAACGCCTCTCTGTTAAAGTAGGCAATAGGAAAAAGAGACGCCCCACCTTCTGTGGCTGAAGCAATTATTTTTGGTGTAATTACTTCAAGAAAACCCTGTTCAGATAGAAAAGTTCTAATGGCACTTAAGACAATGTGGCGAATTTTGAAAATTGCTCTAGAAGTAGGTCTCCTCAAATCTAGAATTCGTGCATTTAAACGTACATCTATATCAGCTGGAACCCTTCCAGTTGGGTCTAATGGAAGAGGATGACGAGCTGGAGCTAAAACCTTGATCTCCTTTGGCACAATCTCTGCTCCCCTTGGAGCCTTCGCCATCTTTTTCACAATACCTTTTACTCCTATAACAGATTGTTTTTTTATCCCCGACATTTTCTTTATTATTTTTTGGTTGACTTCTTTACTAGGTGCTGTAATCTGGATTATTCCCTCTTTATCTCTTAAAACTAGAAATTTTAATCCGCCAAGATCCCTCATCTCTTCTACCCAACCAAACACTGTTATTTTTTCACCATCTAGTTTAGGAGATATCTCAGACGAGTAATGTGATCTACGCCATTTTTCTAGAGGGTCATAATCCACTCTTGTTCACCTTCTTTTCTTTTCAAATTCTACTCTAATAGTTCTCCCTTGAACTTTTTTCACAAGTTCTTTTAGAGTATTCATACTAACTGTTAGTCTTTTGGGTCGACCTGAAATAATCACTCTCGTCTCTGTTGTTCCATCTGGCACCCATATAGTGTTAAGCGATGTGATAGATACAGGTGCCAAAAGATCTTCGAGAAATTTTCGAATGCCCACTCCTTTTTCTAATATCCTGATGGTTTTTCCTGTTTTCTGACCTAGTTCTCTTAGAATTTTTCCACCATACCCTAAAAGGTGTGGTAAATCTCCAGCTCCCACAAGAATAGCTAATACACCATTTGCGTCATACGCTTTATGGAAAGAAACTGTTTGAAGAGACGGATACTTATCTTGAAGGGCTATGAGTAGTCCAGCTACTTCTATATCTGTGTCTGTGATTTCGCCTGACCTAGTCTTTTCTTGACATTTTGGGCATAGCACGCCACTCTTTAAGCAAAAATCGCATAGGGGAGTCTTCAATCATAATTCCTCTTAAAAAAATGAGGGGGGAATAAAGTTTAGGTGATATTTTACTTTGATAATATGACTTCGATTGTGCTTACGTTGGAAATCCCACCGTCTTCCACACGTTCTATCTGATCAGTTCCGATCTTGATGTCTTTCACCTTAACATCCGATAGAAAACGGCGTCTCGTTATCTCTGCAACGTCAATAGCAGTTGATATTGCTCGACCGCGAGCTTTAAGCACAACCTCTTCAGAGTTAAGTGTACTGAAACCGGTGATTACTGCAAGAACATAGTTCATTGTTGGTTTTCGACCTATAAATACGACATTTGATTTCTCTGACATTTTTGTTATCTCCATTGTCTTTTTATTGTTTTAGACTCCTAATTATGTTTGAAAATAAATGCATTACGGTTTTCACTTTTATGTAGCATTATATAATGTATCTGTATTACCCGAAGAAAATCATGGTTTAGAAATTAAACCTTTATAAGCTATAT
>JAGMEO010000104.1 GCA_023128135.1 Candidatus Bathyarchaeota archaeon
ACATACTTGAAAAATCATAGTGATCTTCCAAAATTTGTACGAAAATCATGGAAGACTATAAAACGTTTAAAGGAAGAACTGGAAAATTCATCGATCGATAATTATTTCACCTATACATAAAGAAAAGAAGTGATCAATAAATTTCTGATTCATGTAAGCAATGTGAGATTATTAAAACGGTGGTCATGGATCAGGATATTTTTGATTTAAGCCTATTTTGTATATTTAGCTAGAACCATGATGTGATCTTTATCATAAGGCTCTAATTGTATGACTTGGTCTACATCAAAACTTCTTTCACGGAGAGTTTGTAATTCCTTCTCGTAAATTTTTGTTGGCTCCTCTGCAACATTGATGCTTCTCGCTTTAATCGCCAGTAGTACCCATCCTTTGCTCTTTAGGAACATGTCAGCGTTGTTTGCCAAGATTTTTGCTTGTTCTGGTTGTGCTATGTCGCAGTATATTTCATCAACTTCCTCAATGAACATACGATACCGTTCAGGCAGACGGGCATCATCTAATATAGGAATCATGTTTTGTCTGTAGTTACAAACTCTGTCTATGAGTTCCCTGAAGACTCGTGGAGAAAATTCAATGCAGAAGACTCGACCTTTTTGTTCAATAATGTCTGAAATGTAACTTGGTGTTGTACCTGTTGCTGCTCCTAAATAGAGTACTTTGTGTCCTGGTTTTATTGGTAGCTTTTTCAAACCATTCAAAATTGCAGCAGCTAACTTGCTTCGAAATGGATTCCATGAACGATACTCATTGCCTTCTATTTTGACAAGCTTTTCTCCATATACAGTATGTCCAGGTGCAAAATTAAGTGTAGCAAGTTTTTTCTTTTCAAGCTCTAGTTGAGCCCAGTAAACACCTGGGAAGAGCTTGTGTGCTTCAACCTCGATGGCCACCTTTCTCTTTATCTCCTAATATTTGGTTTTGAATATTTCTCTTTGATCTCTTTAACTCTTTGTTCAAATTCAGCTTTCAACTTGTTGCCAACATATTCTCCTAAATAAGCATCAACCCTTGCAGCGATCGCGAGTTTGCCCGCTAAAGCTCTAGAAATTTTTCCTCTTTGCCACAATGGTGCTTGGCGGATTTGAGGGTATTGAAAAATAAATCCGTGCTTAGGTGGTTTTGACTTTGTTTGTAGAGACCTGAAGAGGGCTTTTTCGGCTCCTAAAACTTGTATAGTACTTGATGGTTTCGCTGCTAGGTTCTTCAAACTACCAACAGCAGCGATGAGGCGTGCTCCCAGCGTTGAGCTCACGAGAGCTTGAATGTTTGGAGCAATAACACTCATTAACTTATCAATGTAATCTTCAATATTTTTTCGTGTCTCGTAGAGTTCTAAGCATTTCTGTGAGATCAACTTTATAGAGTCAAGATCTTTTTCTGCAATCTGTGCTCCCATAGAGGATTTGGCTAAACGAGTTATCTTCTTGGCTTCTTCTTTGGATAATCCTAACTGCTCGATCTTTCTCTCCTCGAAGTTGCTTCTATCACCTAACATGGCTGTAAGTCTTAGATATACTTCATGATCGTCAATGTAGTTTCCGAGTTCTGGAAAGTGTAAACCATACCATTCGTGTAGCCTATTCGAGAAAAGATTTAATGTTTTATCCAAGTCTCCTAAAGCTAAAACTGCTTGCGCTACAAGGAGGTCTTTCTTTCCTCCAGCTTTCTTCACATCTTCTTTTGCCAAAACCATGGAAAC
>JAGMEO010000105.1 GCA_023128135.1 Candidatus Bathyarchaeota archaeon
CTTCAGAATTAGAAGCTGCGATGGTTCCAGTCGAAAGTGCTTACGCGGTGATGGATCACACAAAAGCCCTTACTTTTATGCTAGCAGAGGGCGTGGTCCCATCAAACGTGAAAGCAGGCTATCTAACCAGACTGCTGATAAGAAGAACATATCGTCTATTGAGGATCCTGAGCATTGAAGATGAATTATCCAAAATTGTAGATCTCCAAATTGGGTACTGGTCTAAAGATTACCCACACTTAAAAGAAATGAAGGATGAAATTCTGGAAGCAGTGTCAATTGAGAAAGAGAAATATCGAAACACGTTGAAAAGAGGTGCGGCACTATCAAGACGAATGGCCTCAGAGCTTAAAGTAAAAAACATTTCGAAACTAGACACAGATAAACTCGTTGAACTCTACGATTCACATGGTGTTCCTCCTGAAATCGTTAAAGAGACAATTGAACAAATGGGAGTCAATGTTCATGTTCCCGATAATTTTTACAGGATGATTGCTTTAAGGCATGTTTCTGCTCCTCCCCAAGAAGAAACTGAAATCGTCAAAAAACTAAAAGAAAAACTGTCAGGATTACCTGACACAGAACTTCTCTTTTACAAGAATTCTTATCAGAGAACCTTTAGAGGTAAGGTTCTGAGGGTTGTTGACGGGAAATATGTTGTTTTAGATAAGACATTGTTCTACCCTGAGAGTGGGGGACAACCCGCTGATCATGGAGTATTGAAAACGAAGTTAAGTAAAGTCAAGGTCGTTGATGTTCAAAAAGTGGGTAACATTATCGTACACACTGTCGAAGGTAAACCTCCAACAGTAGAGGAAGAAGTGGTTGGGGAGATAGACTGGGATAGAAGATTAAGCTTGATGCGTAATCATGCTGCAACACACATAATCACTGGTACAGTAAGGAGGGTTTTAGGTGAACATGCTTGGCAAGCAGGAGCGCAGAAAGGTGTTGAACGATCAAGATTGGACATTTCACACTGGCGTCGTCTTACTCCAGAACAGATCGAGAAGATTGAGTCTCTGGCAAACACTGTAGTAATGGACAATGTTCCTGTTACAGCAACTTGGATGCTCAGGGAAGAAGCAGAGAAACGTTACGGTTTCAGGCTTTATCAGGGAGGTGTGGTGCCTGGACGAGAGATACGTGTTGTAACAGTTGGTGACTGGGATGTTGAAGCATGTGGAGGCATCTATTGTAAAACCACGGGTGAGATTGGTGTAATCAAGATAATCAGGACCGAAAGAGTTCAAGATGGCATTGAGAGGATAGTCTTCTCAGTTGGTTCTCCTGCTGTTAAGTTCACCCGAGATAGAGATTCAAGTCTTGAAAAGACAGCTTCTCTTCTAAACGTTCCAGTGGAGAAAGTTGTGGAAGCTACAGAGAGCATCGTTACAGAGTTTAAGGAAGACAGGCGAAAAATCGATAGACTAATGGAATCTCTTTCTGCATATGAAGCTGAAAAACTTCTACAGGATGCTGTTAAGATTAAAACCGTCAAGATCGTGAAAAAAATATTTCCTGATACCGATATAGATTACCTGATAAAGATTGGGAACATTCTAACTTCAAAAACCCCGGAGATTGTAGCAGTTCTGTGCGCAAAGAATGAGTCAGTGACGATTGTTGCATTCGCTGGCAAAATCGCTGTGGAAAATGGTGTTGATGCTGGCGAGATTGCAGCTGAAGCAGCCAAACAACTTGGAGGC
>JAGMEO010000106.1 GCA_023128135.1 Candidatus Bathyarchaeota archaeon
GAAAGAAGACTCTTAGACTGGAAAGACTGATCGGTAATTATGACAACTGAGTGAGCTTTTAGTGTCAGAATTGGGTTACAACAAAGACAAGCTTACACTAGTCTTTATTTATAGCGGAGAGTTTGGGGAAAAGGTGATCAGAAACCTGGTAAACGATCCAAGTTTCTGTAAATCTTGTGGCCTCCAATGTGATTATTGTAAATATGATGTGTACAGCTACGTTCGTAACATTAAGGCAGCTATGGAGCTTCCAGGGAAATCTAAGCTTCCAGCTTTCATTGATGATCCCAGAAAGTACATGCCCATAAAAATTCCTGGAGCCGATCTTTGCATTGCGTCGGGATTACATCGGGACTTGCTACTAGAACTGCCACCGTTCTTACATAATTCGGGCGTTAAAGCTTTGATTGTTCCAATAGAGGATTTCACTGAAGTTCCATCTGGCTTGAGAAAGCAAGTTGAAGAGAAATGCGACGAACTGGGTTTAGAAAACGTGTTTCCGAAGCCTTTCTGCTCTTTGAAACCGGCCAAGAATAAACCTATTGTATCTCGGTTTGTTAACGAAATGAAAGTTGGAAGACCTCTCTTGGAAATTTCAACTAGGAAGAGAGGGGATGCTGAGGTTATAGAGTCAACGATTGTTAGGAGAAGCGCTCCATGTGGCTCCACTTGGTATGTGGCTAGAAAACTTGTTGGTGTCGAGACAAAGAGAGAGGTTCTTTATGACGCGGTAGCTAAGGCTCATCATAGCTACCCCTGTACTGCAACAATGGGAATCGATCCTGAAGTGAAAGAGCCAATACTTCACATCGGAGGCTATATAATAAGGGAAGAGGTTGAGAAAGCACTGAAACTCTGATTACCTATTCTTATGTCTTAAACTGAACCAAAAAAGACTGTCATAATCCATGCTACAATGTCAATATAGTTGAGGATACAACACCGGCTAAAAGTCCTGTTAAAAGAGGAATGGGAAGCCCATAAAAGAGGAGAAGAACTCGACCTCACCGAGGAGGAACTCGCATTCTACGATGCGTTGGAAGTTTTATTAGTCATTTGTCTTTTACTATCTGTTGTATAGGTTTTGGAGGAGGTGAATTTGGTTTGAAGTTTCTGGTATTGACTGAAGTCAGGGAGTTGCCGCTGGATCCTGCTCAATCGATGGAGTTGGCTCGGCAGCAGATTGAAACGCTTTTGGAACTTAAGAAGAAGGGGAAAGTGTTGGAAGGTTACACTAAGGCGGGTTTGAAAGGCGGAGTGATCATTTTTGATGTGGAGTCAGCTGCGGAGTTGAATGGCTTAATGTTGAGCCTGCCCCTCTATACATTCCTTGATACTGAAGTCTACCCGTTATTGGATAATGAAGAATCCTTGGCTCAAATGAAAAAAGCTTCAGAAAGGATGAAGGCAAAAAAGTAAGGACGCACACATGCGTGGAGCACAGAGGATAATATTCGGACCCCACTATAGTGGAGATATCACCCGCAATCTCCACTTCCCTTTTTTTAATAGATTGATTGAACATCCATAAGATCTTTATTTTTTAGAATTCCATTTTAGAGGCAATTGGATTTCATCGGAGTTTAACTATATGGAGAAAGAAAAGAGATTAACATTAAATGAATCTCATAGGAAATTTGCTGTTGATTTTTTTAACCTTGTCTGGTCTCTATTGGATAAAAAGAGGAGAACTC
>JAGMEO010000107.1 GCA_023128135.1 Candidatus Bathyarchaeota archaeon
AATTTAAACTAAAGTTTACATAAATTGAAATCATGTGAAGTGGTATAATTATGTCTAGCGATTTTGAAGCTGCTTATCTATATCTTTCAGAAATTGTAGGTACATTTCTATTAGTATTCATTGGCTGTTCGATTGAAGCCACAGCTGTCCTCTCAGGTGTTTCGGTGACACTTGAATGGAGGCTCGTAGGATGGGCGGTTGCATATTTAGTGGCCTATTATGTTTCAGGAGGCGTGTCAGGTGCCCATCTTAATTGGGCTGTTACGTTGTATCGCTGGTTATCTAGAAAGTTTCCAGGAAGACATGTGCCAGGATACATTGTCTCTCAGATGATAGGAGCATTCATGGCTGCTGCATTAGTTTACACAGCCAATTACTCTCTTTTTATGTCTGTAGACCCAGCACACACAGCTACTACAGCTTACGTGTTCTTCGGTCAGATTCATGCAAGCCTTGAGTTCCCCTACGCCTTCCTCATTGAAGTCATAAGCGCTTTCTTGCTAATCTTTGTTTGGCAAATGGTTACTGATGAAGAGAACCCTTTCAACATGGGAAAATTCAATCCATTTGTAATCTTCATATTTGTGCTTGGAATAGGTCTCTGTTACTATCCGTTAACAATGACAATAATGAATCCGGCAAGAGATTTTGGCCCCAGATTATTTGCTTTTCTTATAGGATACGGAAATCTTGCTATCCCTGGAACAAAAGGTATTGAATTATTCAACTACATTTTAGCTCCTATAGTTGGTGGTCTTCTAGGCGGCTTTTTCTACGACCTCACATTCAAACAGTTCTGGCATAGAGATTAAACATTTCATCTCTTCCTTTTTTTCTATATATGACCATTCTCACTCATTTGAAAATTTTTTATATATCAAATCAGAATGTCAGTGAAGAAAGAAAATGGATGTAAAAATCACACCAACCAGAAATGTTCGCATTTTAGGTTTAGACAAGCGTTCTCTCAAAAACATAATGTGGTGCGCTTTCACATACAGGTTAGAGAGAGTTTACTGGATTGACGGTTACATACTTTGTTTAGAAGTGTATGAAAAAGCATTCGACTATGAGATAAAGAAAGACTTTTTCCCCATTAGTCAAGTATGTTACACAGAATTTCCAAATTACCAGAAGTATTTTGAAGTAGAAAGAGGAATCCAAATTCCCATCGTTGATGCATCTGATATGAAACTTTTCCAAGAGATAGTTAAAGCCATCAAGAAACATGAAAAATCAGAAAAGTAGTCTGTTAGATTGCTGGAAGAAAGAGAGACTTATCTATGGATTTTTGTCAATATTACTACTGCAGCTGAGTGTGAACATCTACCTTTACTTTGAAAACCCGGGCAGTTACACGCCACCTTACCTTTGTAATCCATCGCAACGGTGTACGTTCCATGGTCGCCAATAACATTCCAAGTGCTGTGACTTATCTGCTCAACTCTTCTATCATTTAAGAGCTTTTGAGCTTTCTCAATCATTTTATCTATAGGCAAGAGCACTCCGCAACCGTGAATCATTAAAACACGGTTTCAGAAAAACTTTTAATCAAAAGGATTAGGGGTAAACTCGGGAAGGTGTTCTCGGATAGAGACATGCGTCTCTTATGTGAGGTAGTTTGAGCATCCATTGAACAGTTCTCTCTATCCCGAGTCCAAAACCACTGTGAACTACACTTC
>JAGMEO010000108.1 GCA_023128135.1 Candidatus Bathyarchaeota archaeon
AATGATGTTGGTCATACGAACAGGGTAATAGCTAAGCACTATTTTGATGCAGGTTTCGATGCTTTGATCGCTAATCCTTTCATTGGATGGGAAGGTGGTTTGGCTCCTGTTTTTGAACTGGCAGAAAAAAGGGGTAAAGGAGTTATTCTGCTTACTTACATGAGTCATAAGGGAGCTTGGGAGGGATATGGTCAAAAAGTATTGGATAATTCGGGTACTGAAAGATTTCAATATCTTGTCTTTGCAGAAAAAGCATTGCAGTGGAATGCTGCTGGAGTGATTGTTGGAGCTACTTATCCTGAAAAAATTAGAGAAGTGAACTCGATTCTAAAGGGGGAAGTGCCTGTGTATTCTCCTGGTGTGGGGGCTCAAGGTGGAAAAATAAAGGAAGCACTAGCGGCTGGAACAGACTACTTCATCATTGGCAGGTCAATTATAAAGACTAAGGATCCTTATCGTGCTGTTATGCTTTTCAATGATATTATTAACAATTATTGAAAGCATACTGAACAAGGTAAGAAGTGTTCAAAAATATTATATATTTGCTTCACTCGTTAATCCAATGAATGTTTTATAGCCATATAATATGAGTGTGTTCGCTGATGGGAGAAATTAGAGCGGCTATTGTAGGTGTAGGGAATTCTGCCTCTGCTCTCATACAAGGAGTTAATTACTATAAAAATGCAAAACCTGACGATTTTGTACCAGGATTGTTACATGTGGATTTTGGGGGTTATCACGCAAAAGACATCCGTTTTGTTGCAGCTTTTGATATTGATGCAAAAAAGGTGGGTAAAGATCTAGGGGCGGCTATTTTTAGTAAGCCAAACAACGCTGTTCGTTTCAGTGATGTACCTCAGCTTGGGGTAAAAGTACTAAAAGGAGAAGTACTAGATGGTGTTGGCAGATTCACGAAACCTGTCATTGACATCGACCCAAACGATAAATCAGTAGATGTAGCTGAAGCCTTACGAGAAGCTGAAGCTGAAATGGTCATAAACTATCTGCCTGTTGGAAGCGAGAAAGCTACACAGTGGTACGCTAATCAAGCACTTGAAGCTGGCTGTTCTTTTGTTAATTGTATTCCTGAATTCATAGCTTCTGTTCCAAGTTGGCAGAAACGTTTCAAAAAAGCAAGCTTGCCAGTGGCTGGCGATGACGTAATGAGCCAGATTGGTGCTACAGTTCTTCACAAGACTATAGCGAAACTTCTTGTTGACCGCGGAGTTCTCTTAGAGGAGAGTTACCAATTGAATGTCGGAGGAGACACGGACTTCCTCAACATGTTAGATGAGGATCGTTTGAAATCCAAGAGAGAAAGTAAAACTAGCGCAGTACAAGCTCTAGTTCCTTACGCTATTCCTTTGAGGATTGGTCCAAGTGACTATGTTGACTTTCTGGAAAACAAGAAAATCTGTTATATTTGGGTGAAAGGAAAATACTTTGGAGACACGCCTGTTTACATTGACATTAAACTAAGTGTCAACGATTCGCCTAACAGTGCAGGCATTGTTATCGATGCAGTAAGAGCCACTAAATTAGCCCTTGACCGTGGAATCACTGGTCCTCTTACAAGTATTTCAGCATACGCCTTCAAGCATCCGCCTATTCAAGCACCATACGAAGTCGCAAAACAATGGGTTGAAGATTT
>JAGMEO010000109.1 GCA_023128135.1 Candidatus Bathyarchaeota archaeon
ATGAAGCACGTTGTTTGACCTTTTCGATCAAAAGGCCAGTACCACAGCCTAAATCTAAAATGACACTTGGATACTGCAAGTCAATCTTATCTAATACAGCCATGTATTTTTCAGATTGTTCACTAATATAACGGTCGTCGTAAGTGTCTGCGGCCAAATTGTAGTCCTTGAGGGTTTTTTTCTTTATGATCCAAGCTTTTATGTCCATTAGTAGTCACCAAAAGTAAATAGATGAACAGACAATATTAGAATAAAGATACCTATCTAAAAACTCAATAAAAACATGATTTCACTTTTCATGTTCAAGCCATTATAGAACTTCAACTTTGTATAGGCGATTTTATTTGAAAAAAGAAACCAAACATGTAAGTGTAGTAGAAAAACCATTACTTGAACATGCTGAATCTGTTATTAGAAAAAGTCTATTAGAACATAGAGGGTTTGTAGTAATAGGTTTCTGTGAAGTTGATTATAGAGGTCGAGCTAGTTCAAAATTGGAAGCTGGAGATCGCATAGTAATTATAAAGGAAGATGGCGCGGTACTTGTTCACAGGCCAACAGAATATTCGCCTGTTAATTGGCAACCTCCAGGATGTTTGTTTGAAACCAGAAGGACAAACGAAGGACTCTCAATAAGAGCGGTTCGACGTAAACCTAGAGAAGTACTTGAGGTTATCTTCAAAAAAATCTATGTTATAAATACGTTGAACCTCACTGACAAAGGAGTTTTCTATCTTTTTGCAAGTGAGGAAGACATGCAGAAAGCCATAGTCCTTAATCCAAGTTTAATAGAACCAGGACTACGCATCACAAGTATTGAAAAGAAAGTTGAGCCTGGATTTGTGGATTTATGTGGATTATCTAAGGAAGGAAGACTTGTAATTATAGAAATAAAGAGAAAGACTGCGGGAAAGGATGCAGCAATACAATTGGCAAAATATGTTGAAGCAATCAAACCTTTTACGGAAAGAGAGATCAGAGGCATTCTTGTTGCTCCCGATATTGCAAAAGATGTACAACCATTATTGGCAACGTTGAAACTTGAATTCAAGCCTTTAAGTCCAAAAAAATGTGCTGAAATCCTCAATAAGAGGAGGACAGTAAAGATTTTAGACTACCTTAAGACAAATATGCAAAATGTATAGAAAGAGGCTTCAAAGTGGCGGAGGAAAAGAGCAAAAAGAGAAAATACAATGTTGTCGGAGACCTCCCAGGTGTAGGTTCGGCTACAGCTGAGAAACTAAGATCTAAAGGCTTCAGCACCATTGAATCTATTGCCATAGCTACAATCCGAGAACTCATGTCTGCTGGAATTAGCGAGAAACAAGCCAATAACATGATTAACGAGGCAAGGAACTCTATTTCATTAACCTTCTTGCGAGCAGATGAGTTATTAAAGATGAGAAAGAACGTAGCCCGTTTAACTACAGGCAGTGAAGCAATAGATGAACTCCTCGGTGGTGGTCTCGAAACTCAAACCATAACCGAGTTTTACGGCGCATTTAGCACAGGAAAATCACAGATGTGCCATCAACTCTGTGTAAATGTTCAATTGCCAATAAATAAAGGAGGACTTGAAGCCAGCGCATTATACTTAGACACTGAAAACACTTTTAGGCCCGAAAGAATTGTGAAGATG
>JAGMEO010000011.1 GCA_023128135.1 Candidatus Bathyarchaeota archaeon
ATGGAGAAGCATGGCGTCAAAGTGATCGTTGGAAAAGGGGTGGACGAGATCTTGGGTAAAGACAGAGTGAAAGGCGTTTTAGTTGGTGGAGAGAAAATCGATGCGGACTTGATCGTTTTAGGAACAGGAGTAAGGCCAACGACAGATCTAGCTACTCAGCTTGGTGCACAAATTGGCCCATCGAGAGGGATAAAGGTGAATCAGCGAATGATGACCACTGTTCCAGATGTATATTCAGCAGGAGACTGTGTTGAATCCTATTCCCTGATAAATGGGCAACCCTGTATGTGCCAGCTTGGAACTACTGCTGTACGGCAAGGCAAAGTTGCCGGGATAAACGCGGCCGGAGGATACAGTGTTTTTCCAGGTGTACTCGGCTCCGCTGTTTCTCGCATGTTCGAAACAGAGATTGGCTCAACAGGTTTGACTGAGTTTTCAGCCAAGAGAGCGGGCCTAAAAACCGTGTCAGGAAGTTTGACAGCTAAGACGAAAGCCGAATATTTTCCAGGTGCGAAGGAAATTAAGGTAAAGATCATAGCGGATCCTGAGCTTGGAAGAGTTCTTGGTGGGCAGATTGTTGCTGGTGAGGATGCGGCCCATAGAATAAACATGTTATCTTTAGCAATAGAGAACCATGTGACAGTTTGGGAGTTAGCTAAGGCTGATACTTGCTATGCGCCCCCTGTAGCAGATACTTGGGAACCCATCGCTTTAGTAGCCGAAATCGTTTCAAGGAGAATTAGAAGGTAAAGCTCTGATTAAGTCGATGTCTTTTTCTCTATAGGTTTTTCCCTATTCAGAACCAGCAGAAGTAAGAAAAGTAAAGCTCCACTTGAGCTCAAGATATAAGGGGCAGTTAAGTAACTCTCTGCTAAGGCACCACCGATAATCGGTGTCAAATAACCTACTCCAATACTTCCTTCAAATATTCCAGCGTAAAGATGATGTTTTCCTTCGCTCGTTGTCATAATCCTATCAAAAGTTATCGTGTAAAGTAAACTCGCTCCAAATCCAATAACAAAAGAGGATATAAAGATTAAGTGAAAGTCAAGTGTTAATGCGAAAACAATTGAACCAGCACTTATTAAAGCTGCACCTAACTTTAACAATATACTTTGTTTCATGTGGATTTTTCTAAAAGCCCAGAAACCAAATGTTCTTCCTCCCATCAACAAAAAAGTAGAGAAACCGATGATTAAATACGGGACTCCCATTATTTCTGCGTAGGCCGGGAATAAGGCAATAAGCATGCTTTGACCCATGGCATAGATTATCATTGAGAGCCACGATATTTTAAAATTGGTTAGAATTTCTTTTTTACCTTCAAGATCCAAAAAGGTAGAATTCTCATATGTTTCTTTTTTTCTTTCAGTTTCCTTTAGCTTGAAAAATGAAATTAGTGTTATCACTCCGGCTCCAAAACTAGCAAGTTGAAAAATGCTAGGTAGTGTAAACCACTCAAGTGCGAAACCGGATAGTAAAGCACCGAGGACATTGCCTGAACTCCAAGCAATGCAGAAATTTGAAATAACGTCTCTTTTTCTTTTGTTCTCCACTGCTACATAAGATTCAATGGGCGGCCACAGCATAGATAAAGCGAGCCCCTCTACCACTTTTAAAGCGATTAAGGAAATTGTTGTTCCTATGAATGAGGTTAAAAGGCAAACTAAACTGTAGATAGCACCGCTTAGTAAAATAGGTGTTTTTCCCCCAGTTCTATCCCATAAACCGCTCAAAGTAAAAGCTAATATGACATAGACAATGACACCAACACTTCCAATTAAACCGATTTCAAATTGTGAAGCGCCCATTGTCAGTGCAAATAGAGGAGTTGCTGGTATAAGAAAAGCCATTATAACCGACATCGAAAAAGCAACAAAATAAATATAAAATATATTGACCATGATTATTCATTTTTATTCAAAGATGTGCGTTATTCTCCTTTACTTGTAATAATGGCAACAAGTATCCCTATTACGCAAATTATGCCTATAAGATAGTCGTAAGTTGCGAACTCAATCCCTAAAGAAAATTGAATTATTAACAGCCAAAAAACAAGGCTTATAACAACAAGCAATTGAATGTTTGGGAACTTGAATCTTCTGTCTTGAGACATAATTTCAATATTCGCGTTGACTATAGAATATAAAGGTTATCACTATATTGAAAGCAAATATTTTAAAAACAGTCAAATCCATGTATAATCATATAACCGTTCGATAGAAAGTGTTATCTAGAAGAAAAAACGGAAAGATCCTATAAGTATGGGTGGTAACACATCCTATGTCATCACATAGAAGGAACAGACGGTTACACAGACTCAGTTTTAGCCCCAAATGCGTTTTATGTGATGTTTATACTCTTGCAGCCAAAATATCATGTGAAGACAACAGGATCATAAGAGGCTGGAAATGTCCTCAATGCGGTATCACCTATCTTCATCCAGATGACATACATTACGCATTGAAAATCTTGGAAGAAGAATCAGAATATTGATCCTTTACTCGATAAAAGGATGCTTTAGAAAAATTTTTCTAGAGTCTGATCAATATCCCTTTTTTTGACAACATCTCTTTTACTTCAAGTATACTATAACTTTCATAATGAAATATACTTGCTGCTAAAGCAGCACTGACCATTGATTTATTGAAAACTTCGTAAATGTGTTCTGGTTTGCCGCAACCTCCTGAAGCTATGACCGGAATTTTCACCTTTTCACAGACTTTTTTACTCAAAGCAATATCATACCCATCTTTCCTGCCGTCTTTATCCATGCTTGTAAGTAAAATCTCCCCGGCTCCAAGCTCCTCTACTATCGTAGCCCATTTGATAGCGTCTACTCCAGTGAACTTTCTACCTCCATAAATGGAGCACTCATACCAACAAGAACCCTGAGGAGTATCTACAATTATCTTATCTGCTACTTTTTCATGATTATTGATGTATCTTCTCTTTGCGTCAATAGCTACCACACAGGCTTGAGTTCCATAGTATTCCGCTAACTCACTTATTAGATGTGGATTTTCTATCGCAGCTGTATTGATTGATACTTTATCCGCTCCAGCGTTGAAGACCTTTCTCGCATCTTTAACTGTACTTATTCCTCCTCCGACAGTTAGTGGCACAAAAACACGCTCAGAGGTTTTCTTAATGACCTTTGTCATAGTTTCCCTTCTTTCATGGCTTGCTGTGATGTCTAAAAACACGATTTCATCTGCTCCTTCTTTATAGTACCTTTCAGCTAAAATCCATGGAACACCAGCGTACCTGATTTTCTTGAATTCTACTCCTTTAACCACTCTACCACCTGGAACTGCAAGGTCACAGTCAAGACATGGGATTATTCTACGACAAAGCATAGTTATAACTCCAAAAAATTCCTAAGGATCTCTAAGCCTAATTTGCCACTTTTTTCAGGGTGAAATTGAGTACCATAGACATTATTCTTCCACACGCTTGCACAAATCTGTCTTCCATACTCGGTTGTAGCTGCAACCACATCTTCTTCAGGCACCGCTTCATATGAGTGAACAAAGTAAACATATCCTCCCTCTACTCCTTTGAACAAAGGACAATTCTTCTTCTTTATTTCAAGATTGTTCCAACCAATGAGCGGCAGTTTAAGATTTGTCTCAATTTTTCGCACTTTTCCTTTCATTAACGCTAAGCCTTTATCCGTTGGAGACTCATCCGATTCCTCGAGGAAAATCTGCAGGCCTAGACAAATACCTAATAATGGAATATTTGACTCTAGGCTTTCTTCTATCTTTGAGCCGAAAGGTCTTAAGTTTTGTGACGCCTTTCCGAAGGCACCAACCCCTGGAACTATGATCTTATCCCCTCGCAATCTAGAAGGCTTTTTTACAATTATTGGCTTCGCTCCTAGAAAGCTCAAAGCATTCGTAACACTTTTGAGGTTACCCATTTCATAATCAATAACTGCTATCTTCACGAATTCAAACACCTTTATTACAATGCTGAAATTGTAGAAAATATCATAAGATATTTCAACTGCTATTTATTGCTCAAATTATGCTTATCTAGGGAATTATTGAGGCCAATATCCCTCTCGCTCCATGGAGCTTATTCCCAGCTTGTTTCCAAACAATGCTCTGCTTTCCTTCAAGCACATCTTCTGTAATTTCCATTCCTCTATGTGCAGGCAAACAATGCATAACTGAAGCATCTTCTTTTGCTTTTATTAGAAGTCTTTTGTTAATTTGATAATCTTCAAAAGCTTTCTCTTTTATCTCAGTTTCACCATCTTGCCCCATACTAACCCATACATCTGTGTATAATATGTCAGCATTGTTCACAGCTTTGAATGGATCATTAACGACAGCTATTTTTGCACCTGTTTTTCCAGCGAATGTTTTTGCTTTCTCAATAATTTTTTTGTCTGGTTCATATCCTTTAGGACAAGCAGCAGAAATGTCTATCCCAATTAGACCACAACATAGAAGCCAAGAATTGCATACATTATTTCCATCTCCGATCCAAGCAATTTTCAAATCTTCTAATCTGTCTTTTACTTCCCAGATAGTCAAAAGGTCACTAAGTATTTGTGTTGGATGTCCCAAATCACTAAGGCCATTAATTATTGGAATGCTTGAATATCTCGAAAATAGTTCCAATGTCTCTTGTTTGTAAGTTCTAATAACTAAACCATCAAGGTAATTGCTTAACACTCGAGCCGTATCTTTTATTGGTTCTCCACGCTTCAACTGAAGCTCATCAGAGCGCAAATAAACAGCTTTACCTCCTAGCTGAAACATGGATGTCTCAAAGCTTACTCTTGTTCTCGTAGATGGTTTTTCAAAGATCAAACCTATTATTCTATCTTGAAGGAGCTTATTTTTTCCCGGATCTTTCTTCAATATTTTCATTTCTTGAAGAATGAAGTAAACCTCTTCCTTTGAAAGATCCGCAAGCGATAGTATGTTCTTTCCCTTTAAATTGACCATCTACTTCACATTCCTTTACTTAGAGTAATTGACCTTCTTACATGAAACATTTACAGTTTTATTTCTTTCTAAAACTCAAATACGATATTACGTAGCTAATTTTTCGGCTAAATGTAACAAATTCAAGTCTAAAGGCTTCCTATTCTTACAAACTACTTCAAGATTTGTAGATGTCAATTTTCCATCTAAAATTCCAACAACCTCATTTTCTCTTTCATTTTCCACCAAATTAACAACTTTAGCACCAAATAGACCAGCTAGAATTCTGCTTCGCGCAGTTGGCGCTCCTCCCCTTTGAATATAACCTAAAACACTTAAACGAACCTCATAACCCGTATTTTTCTCAATCTTCTTGGCAATTCTTCTCATATCTCCAACCCCTTCAGCAGCTACAATAATATTTGATTTCTTTCCTTTCATCCTACTTTCTTCTAATAACTCATAGACTTCTTTCAGGTCTGTCTTTATCTCGGGAACAAGAATCTTTTCAGCTCCTGCAGCCAATCCAACAGACAATGCCAAAAAACCCCTTTTTCGCCCCATAACTTCTATGATGAATACTCTGTTATGAGATGTTGCTGTATCTCTGATACGATCAATAGCAAAAAGGGCTGTGTTTACAGCAGTATCAAAACCAACAGTCTCATCTGTTCCATAAACATCATTATCAATTGAACATGGTACTCCGTAAACATTAATACTTGATAATCTAGTTAGATCTAAGGCGCCAGCAAAAGAACCTTCCCCGCCAATAACTATAAGACCTGAGATTTTGTTTTTTTCCAAAGTTTTTTGTGCTCTTTTAAGTCCTTTATCGGTTTTGAATTCTTCACATCTTCTACTACCTAGAATAGTTCCTCCAAAATTTATGATTCCACTAACAGACCGAAGACCTAAAGGACATTTCTGATCAGTAATTAGTCCAGAATAACCATTTTGAAAACCTATTACTTTCAGCCCAATCGGCAAAGCCATTCGTACTACTGCACGAATGACAGCGTTCATTCCAGGTGCGTCACCACCACTTGTAACAATGCCAACTCTCTTCATTCAACCTACGCTCCATAAAACACCTTGAAAGATGCATTAATGTACTTACATATAGATCAATAGATTAAGATATGTCTAAAGGACCCTTTTTAATAAGAAATAAATGTAGAGTGTATGTAAAATTTTAGAAAAGAAAAAGTAAAAGAGAATAAAATTTTTGAGGATATAGCACGTAAAGAATGGTGAAAGTAAAACCGAAATAATGAATTTTTATATTTGTAATTCGCGCGGCGATAAATTTAAGATTGTATTTTAAAAAGATTACTCATTGGGTTTGTGGCCTTCATGAAAAAAAATGAAGACAGTTTTATAGAGTTTATTATTAAGTATGAAAATGGTAAGCCAATTAAGAGAAAAGTATCAAAATTGGCTCGTGTACCAAATGGGTGTGTTAATGGCCCTCCTTGTCTAACATGTATTTGGAGTCAACCTAGTTCAAGCTACCCTTCTGCTTTATGGTGCACTAAAGAAGAAAGCTGGCCATGTCCAGGATGGCCATGATCTTGCACACAAATAAATTTTGATACATGATTGCAGTTTTCAGTACTAGGAGGTGGTTTAATTGAGTCGATTAGTCCAAAAGAGTACGATGACCAGTTTTGATTTGGCTGTTATAGTATTTGAACTCCAACAAGTAATAAAAGAAGTGAGAATTGAAAAAATTTATCAAACAAGTAACAAGACACTTCTCTTCAAATTAAGAAGTAAAAGATTAAATCTCATTGTGGAAGCTGGAAAAAGAATTCATCTAACAAAATTTTTAATAAAAAAACCACCTTATCCTTCACCCTTTTGTAGAGCTCTTAGGAAGCGTATTCAAAACGGAGTCATAAAAGAAATACAACAAGAAGATTTTGAACGGATTATAATTTTTAAGATCGCAAAGGGAAGAGAAGATTACAAGCTCATATTCGAATTATTTAAAGAAGGTAACTTGATCCTTCTTGATAAGAATGACATTATCCTACAAGCTTTGACTTACAGAAGAATGAGAGACAGAAATGTGATACGGGGCGAAAAATACCAGTTTCCTCCACGATTAAGATTTAGTCCACTTGAGACATCAATAAAGCAGTTGGAGTCATTAAAGGATAAAAATTCTGAAGTTGTCAGAGCTTTAACAAGTCTTCTTGGAATAGGCGGACTTTATGCTGAAGAAGTTTTAAAAAAATCAGGTATTGAGAAGAATAAAATAGCTAATACATTAACTAATGTGGAGATAGTAAAAATTCATGAAGTCCTAAGTGGCTTAATTACTGATCTAAAGTTAAGAAAGTTTAATCCGATAATTGTTGTGAATCAAAAAGGAGAAGATGTTGATGTCTTACCTTTCTCTCTTTCTATTTACGATAGCTACTTGGAAAAAAAGCATTCAAGTTTCAATGAGGCTGTAGATGAGTATTTCACTAAAGTAAAAGTAAAGGGTGTGAAACTGACCTCTACTAAAGAGGTTGAGAATCGTACTAAACGACATGAACGGATTCTTGAACAGCAGCAAGCTAAACTGAGAAAGCTGCAGATAGATTCTGTGCAAAACAGAATCATTGGTGACTTGATATTTGCACATTTAACTGAACTAGATGCTTTATTATCTTTAATTTTGAATCAAAGGCGATCCGGAGTTGAATGGGACGAAATTGTCACAGGAGTTACTGGAAAAAAAATCGATGGCATTCAAGACAGCATTGTTGAATCTGTAAATAGCAAGAAAGGTGAAATCATAATTAGAGTAGGGAAAATCGAAGCTATTTTGAATTTTAGGAAAACACCACAGCAAAACGCAGCAATTTTTTATGAAAGGTCAAAGAAGCAGAAAAGAAAGATCAAGGGAGCGGAAAAAGCAATTGCTAACACTAAGGAAAAATTGGAAAGCATACAAGTGCAAAGAAAGGAATTAGCAAAGATTGTTCGTCAACCTGTAATAATAAGGAAAAAAGCATGGTATGAAAAGTTTCACTGGTTTCAATCTTCAGACAATAATTTAGTCATAGGCGGCAGAGATGCAACGACAAATGAAATTTTAATAAAACGGCATATGAAAGATGAAGACATTGTTTTGCATGCTGATTTTCAAGGAGCACCATTTGTATTAATAAAAACAAAGAAAAAATCACCTTCAGAAAAGGAATTACTTGAAGCAGCTCAATTTGCAGCATCCTACAGTAAAGCTTGGCGAACTGGTTTGAGCTCAGTGGATGTCTACTGGGTTAAACCAGAGCAAGTTAGTAAAGAACCACCTTCAGGGCAATATTTACCAAAAGGAGCCTTCATGATTCGAGGTAAGAAGAATTATTTCAAAAATGTACCTCTGCAAATTTCGATTGGAATCATCGAAAATAATGAAGGAATTAAAGCTGTTAGTGGACCTCAATCTGCGATAATCTCAAAGACAAATATTTACGTTAATATAGTACCAGGAAATAAACCAAGCAAAAAGGTAGCAGAAGAAATCAAGACAGAATTAGTTAAAAAGACACAAAAAAAACTGCATAATAAAATAACAATGATTCCAATCGAAGAGATTCAAAGATACATACCTGCTGGCAAAAGTGACACCGCAAAGTCTTAAAAGGTTGAAATTATACGTAGATCAAACGGATGTGAAATGGCTACCTTTAACGACAGTGATACTAAAGTAAAAGTTAGAGATATAATGACCAGTCCAGTTGTAACTTCATTAGAACAGGATAGCATTGAACACGTAGCAAAGCTCATGAGTACAAAAAACATTGGTGGAGTAATCATTACAGACAAAGAAAACAACCCGGTTGGAATCATCACTGAGCGCGACATCGTTAAACGTGTAACTGCAAAAAACCTTGTTCCAAAGGAAGTTAAAGCAAAAGATGTCATGAGTTCTCCAGTTGTAACTGTAAATCCAGATGTTGACATTAACGAAGCCGCGAGAAAGATGAGTAAACTTGATATTCGAAGAATAGCGGTGATGAATAAAGGAAAACTTGAGGGTATTGTAGCCAGTAAAGACATCGTGGCAGTAATGCCCGGAATAATAGAAATAATTGCTGAGAAAGCAAGAATCAACTCACGTAATGCTCAAAGAAGAGGTTCACTTCTAGTAGGATATTGTAATAGATGTGGTAGTTGGTCTGATACCTTAAAAGACTATGATGGCAATTTTCTCTGTGAAGAATGCGTACTTGACATGTAATTACTAAGCCTTTCTTTAGGAAACGAGGATCTACACAGGCGAAAATGTCATGATAAATGATAAAACTATTGTAAAAACTCTTTCAATAGTTTCAATATTTGCCACGATAATAGTTCTATTAACATATGGAGTTTCTAGTTACACTTTAGGAGTTTCTATTTCAGAAAGCTTCCAATCCTTTTTAATTGACTCCTCTTCTGGAGAGAGTTCTACTGGACTACAAATGTCAGGTGACCAGATTACAGGAATAACGATCGCCTTACCTTTTACAGTTAAGAATCCCGGTTTTCTTGAAGTTTTTGTTACAATCAATCTACGATTTTTAACAAATGGAATATCAATCGCAGAAAGCTCAGACTCGAAAAGGATTCCTCCAGGATTAGCAGAAGAATTAAGAGTAGACATTTTTATTCCACCTGAAGACTTTGAAAGAGTCTTTAACATTGAAGCTGAAGTAGACTTCTCTATTACTTTCGATTATAAAACTCTCTTCGATATGGTGGGAATTGCTGTTTCATTACAAATCGAAGGAGAACCACTATCTATGGAGCTATAAAAATTGAAAGGGAGCATAAGAAATGCGTAAGATTATAAAAGCCACATTACATGCACTTGTTTATGTTCTGATATTGGTTGTCATCCCAAACATCAGTTTCACGTATATATCCCAATCCTTTCCAAAGGAAATATTTCCGTTATTGGAAGGAGTAGTGAATCTACAGAACTTTATTACTTTAACATCAATTGCTGGCTTGTTTTTGGCTATATTGGTGTTCTCTTCAAACATGGTAGATGATTGGTCTCCAATCAAACTTTTAACATCGATTGCTTCAGCGTTTACAGGCTTCTATATATTTCTCATCTTGACTGGTTTGGGAGATCCATCACGTATGGGTTTAACTCAATTATCCATAGAAATGTTAAACATTATATTAGACTTCAGATTCTTCGTCTCACTTGAACTTATTCTTCTGGTGATTAACGTCACGAACAGTATTGTAAAATATTATTTCGCTAGAAAAGAGTATTTGGCAGGACACTGATTCTTTATAAGAATGTTAACAAAGTTGTAGCAAAAATGAGAACAGTGATATTTTGAGCGAAAAGAAACTTTCAAAAAGACCAAATGTTGTTCCTATTTGCCTAGCTGCTTTCTTTAATGACATGGGCTCTGACATGCTCTTTGCATTTTATCCTGTGTTTCTTGTTCAGGTTCTCAATATCTCAGAAATGAAGATACTTGGGCTTATTGATACACTTGCACTTTTTTTAGGTTTCATCGTCATGCCATTAATGGGCAAATTGGCAGATGTAAAGGGAAGAAAGCATTTCATCTGGACAGGTTATCTCTTTCTGTTAATCTCTAGAATTGCTCAAGGTTTATCCCGTGTTTGGACACACCTGATACCTTCTAAAATGTTATATCAAATTGGCAGAGGAATCAGAAATCCTCCTAGAGAAGCTTTACTTGCAGATTCTGTTCCCCCTCATCAACGAGGGCAAGCGTTTGGATGGTTAGGATCCGCAGATACTTTTGGTGCAATTCTAGGACCAATCATTGGCTTAGCATTATTCTCTTGGCTAATCAATTCAGGTATACATGTAGACGATGCGTATCGTTGGATATTTTTCTTTGCTGCTGCTCCAACGACTATGAGTATTTTAATAATA
>JAGMEO010000110.1 GCA_023128135.1 Candidatus Bathyarchaeota archaeon
TAAGCGAAAACCATTTAAAATCAATCATTTATAATTAGTTACAGCTAAGATCGTTTGAGGGGAGCTGGGTGAACCCAGCTGAGAGGACAGTTGTGTTACTGTTGACCCTTGGAACCTGATCCAGATAATGCTGGCGGAGGGAATAAGTTGAACCAAACCAAGTTTCCAACAAAAATATTAGCTGAACTATCTGTTATTGTTTCATTAAGTATTATTTTGAAAGATGTTCTTCCACCAATTTATCGTCTTCCTCAGGGTGGTTCGATAACCATAGCCGGCTAAGTGCCTTTACTTTGGTTCATCCTAAGACGTGGATTCAAGTATGGAACTATTGCAGGTTTCATCTACGGTTTGGTGCACATGTCACTAGGTGGTTATGTAATGAATCTAGTGCAAGGTCTTCTTGATTATCCTCTGGCTTATGCTGCGTTGGGTTTAACTGGACTTTTTAAAAAACATCCTCTTATCGGTGTTAGCGTCGGAATTTTAGGAAGATTCATTTGTTCCTTCTTATCAGGGATAATTTTCTTCACAGGAATCTCTCTTGAGGGTGCTATTGCTTCAGCCTTATACAATGGAACCTATTTGATTTTTGAGTTTGTGATCAGCATCATTGTAATTCAGCTACTTATCAAGCGGAAAATCATCAACATATACATGTAAAAGCCCCAGACTATTTTTTTACAATCAACGTTTTATTACCAATCTAACAGAAATTAATGAAAATAATAATGTTCTAAATGAAGTGCTTGTATCGCATTGAGAAAACAAGTCATTAATTTACTGTCGCAAAAATTGAATCATGAAGAACTTGATTTGGTTCCAAAATCTTTTGACATCGTAGGCGACATTGCATTAATGAGGGTTCCTGATGTCATACGTCATAGACGCTTAATTATAGCAAAAGCAATCATGGAAGTGAATAATCACATAAAGACGGTGCTTTGCCAAATAACACCTACTAGAGGAACTTTCAGGCTCAGAAAGTTGGAACATGTCTTAGGAGAAGAAAAAACAGTAACAATTCACCGAGAGTTTAGTTGTGCTTTTCAGGTTGATTTATCTAAAGTCTACTTCTCTCCACGCCTTTCATATGAGAGAATGAGAATCGCAAGATTAGTAAAACCTGGAGAGATTGTAGTTAACATGTTCGCAGGCGTGGGAACCTTTAGCATAATTCAAGCGAAACATAGTGAAGTGAAGAAAGTTTACTCAATCGATGTGAACCCTGAAGCCATAGCCTTATTGAATAAGAACATTTGGTTGAATAGAGTCGAAGATAAAGTGGAGGCGATGTTGGGTGACGCAAGAAGCATCATTGACAATGAATTAACAAATGTTGCAGACCGGGTTCTAATGCCTCTTCCAGAAAAAGCATACGAATATCTAGACGTGGCGTTCAAAGCTCTGAGACTTACAGGAGGCACTATTCACTATTATGATTTCATGAATGCCAATAAAATAGAATCCCCCATTCAAAAAACCGTAGACAAAGTGACATCTCGGCTTAAAGAATTAAGAATCCTCAATGAAATCACGTTTTCAAGAATTGTAAGATCGATTGGTCCCAGATGGTATCAAACCGTTTTAGACATCAAAATAAAATCCTGACCTCCTAACAGTTAGATCAG
>JAGMEO010000111.1 GCA_023128135.1 Candidatus Bathyarchaeota archaeon
CCTTCTCGTCCGTAAACGATTTTGTTATACCCTCTCATTTTTGATATTTTTCTAGTCAATTCTTTTGCTGTGCCGCTAGGCGCATCTTTTTTACCAATGTGATGTGCTTCAACAATGCTGAAGTGATAATCGGTTGGTAAATCGTTGCATATGCTAATTATCTTGAATAAGAGATTCACACCTAGTGCAAAATTTGGTGCAAAAACTGCTGGAACTTTGCCTGTAACAGCTGTACATATTTTATCCATCTGAGTTTTTGTAAGACCGGTTGTTCCCATAATGATTTTTTTTCCCATTTTTGCTATCTGTGGAATATTATATACTTCGGCTTTGGGCGTTGTAAATGACATGTAAATGTCAGCGTCTTTTGCAGCAGCTATCAGATTTGTAGGGGGAATTATTTTTACATTTGAATTACATAATCCTAATTCTCTTAGTGTTTTTCCTATTTTTGGGTCTGTTGATGCAGCAATAGCTCCAACGATTTTATGGCCTTTTGAATAAGCATCTTTTATCAGTGTACTACCCATTCTACCTGTTGCGCCAGCTATGCAAAGCTTAATCATAGATCAAATTCTCCCAATATTTTTTATTATATAATCTTTCACCTACATTAACATCAAAGAAATTCTTAACAGGGTCAAATAATTCTGGATTATTATTGTAAACAGTCCGAGTTTTCTCTAAGACGATTTTTATACCCTTTTTTGTCATCTTGCCTAGAGGTGGTCTACAAGGTCCTGAAGCCATTCCAAGGATATTCATTAATGTTTTATATGCGAGGGGGTTTCTGGCTTTACAAAGTGTTGGGCCATAAGGAGTTTTTTCGTAGGTTTTTACTGTAACTAGTTCAAACATAGGTTTGATTGTTTTGTAAACTTCATTAGCTTTGCTTTCTCTTTTATTGTTGATGTATTGTGTCATTTTTTGTATTGCATGAGGAAAAATGTTTGAGGTTACTGAGATTGAGCCATTGGCTAAAATATCAGGAGAAACCATCATTTCATAAGTTTTGTCATCATCTCCAGATAGAATGTCAAGATCTGCTCCGCAGAATTTTCTAGTTAATTTCATATTTTCATAGTTGCCCGTTGCTTCTTTAACAGCGCGTACATTTTCAAATTGAGCATGTAGTATTGCTACATCTTGCGGAAGAAGCTGTGTTCCGGTTCTACCTGGAATAATATAAGGAACAATTTGAATTTCGGGGAATCTTTTTGCTACAGGCGCTATGTATTCCTTTCTAATTTCTAAAGAGCTTGGACCGTTGTAATATGGATCTACAAGTAATACCGCCTTAATACCAAGATCACACATTCTTTTAGTGGCGTACACCATCTCTTTTGTAGAGTTGCTGCCAGTTCCTGCTATCGTTACTCCCTTGTCACCTAAATATTCATAGATTCTTTGTGTGACAAGGTCATGCTCTTTCCATGGTAGGGTGGGGCTTTCCCCGGTTGTTCCACAAGCTAATATGCCGCTTACACCATTTTCGGCTTGGAACTCAGTCAGCTGTTGAACCCCCTCATAATCAACGCTTTTATT
>JAGMEO010000112.1 GCA_023128135.1 Candidatus Bathyarchaeota archaeon
GTGGAACACATCTGGTCTAGCATATTTCCAATGCTATTTGCAAAGATGTTCAACAAACCAGTTGTAATAATAGATCACAACGCTGAAACCGTGTTATCCCGTCGGTTTCTAAGAAAAAGCGGCTCCTTACTTACAAAGCTCCTTCTACTCTTCAGATTCGTCTATACATTTATGTTGGAAAAGTTCTCATGTCAAACAGCTGATGTTGTTGTTACCTTATCTCAAAACGATAAGACCTTACTACAAAACAGTATCAAAATCCCCTCAAAGAAAATTGAGATCATACCTCCTAGCATTGACACTTCAATTATGAAAAACACCCCATCACTTGGCAACAAACTAAGAAAAAAGCTAGGAATCTCAAAGAAAGCTTTAGTTGTGTGTTTCTTAGGAGATTTAACTACAATCCCTAACTTCTTGGCAGCTAAGTACATAGTAAAAGAAATTGCTCCAAAAGTTCTCGCTAAACTTCCTGAAACAGTTTTTCTCATCATAGGCAAATACAAGAAACCTCTCTCACTTCCAAAAGATTCTAACATCATTTTCACTCATGAGGTAAAAGATATAATTCCTTACATGAGTGCATCCGACATCTGCATTGCACCATTGACTTTGGGTTCAGGCGTTAAACTCAAGGTCTTGACATATCTCTCATTTGGAAAACCAGTGATATCCACGTCAATAGGTATGGAAGGAATAAACGCAAAAGATGAAGAGGAAGTAATAGTCAGTGACATAGATAGTTTTGATGAAGAAATCTTGAGGTTAGCCTCAGATCTAGACTTAATGTTGAAGATGGGGCGAAAGGGACGTAAATTAACAGAAGAAAGCTACGACAAACACTCAGTCACAGAAAAGTTGGCTTCCATTTTTGATGAGGTTGTACATTGAAAATAATTCAGGTATGTCCGATATTCCATTCGAAGATGGTTAGTGGCGTAGGCACACATGTTCTACAACTCTCAAAGGAACTTGTAAACAAAGGCCATGAAGTGCAAGTCTTCTCTTCAAACCTATCTAAAGAAAGATCAAAAACTACAGTGTCAAGTTACGACTTAGTTGAAGGAATAGAAGCCAGACGTTTCAAAGTTTTCAAGATACCAAGAGTTTTTTCTGGGTATGTTCCATCTCCTTCATTCGTCAAAGCCCTTCTGGGATCAGACGCTGATATTATCCATGCACATTCATATGTGTATTTTCCAACATATGTTTCAGCCTTCTCAAAAGCTATTAAGAAGACGGTTCTTGTGCTGACCACTCATCAACCGCCAACACAATCTGCGTTTCAAAATCAACTTCTTATGAACATGTATAATAATAGTATTGGAAAATTTGCACTTGGTATTGCAGACGGAATTATAGCAATAACAGAGCTTGAAAAAACATTCTTAGCCAAAATATCGAGAGTACCGCTTCATAAGATAAAAGTGATTCCTGAAGGAGTGGATTTGAAACAATTCCACCCAAAAGGAGTAAAATCTAAGAAAAAAAAAGAGATTTTGTATGTTGGGAGGCTTTCATCAGAGAAAGG
>JAGMEO010000113.1 GCA_023128135.1 Candidatus Bathyarchaeota archaeon
AAAATAATGTAAGGCTGATAATCGTTGACTCTCTTACGAGTCATTTCAGAAGTGAATATTTAGGCAGAGAAAATCTAGCGGAAAGACAACAGAAACTCAACAAACACATGCACCGACTCATAAGATTAGCGCAAGCATTTAATGCTGTAGCTGTAGTGACTAATCAGGTTATGTCAAAACCCGATGCATTCTTTGGAGATAGGGTGCAAGCTGTAGGAGGCCATATAGTAGGGCACACAAGCCACACTAGGATTTTTCTGAGAAAAGCCTCAGGGGGGCGCGTCAGAATAGGACGTCTCGTATCAAGTCCATATCTACCAGAAGGAGAAAGAGTATTCAAGATAACAGAAAATGGCATAGAGGACATTACAGAAAAAGAATAATCCCCCTAAAAAATGAGCAAGTTCTAATACAGTACGCTGTAAATTGTACTCCATAAAACAATCCAAGTAAAAAAGTAAGCACCAACCCCTATCATGTAAAGTCGTCTAAGACTGAAAATTTTGTTTGACCAAATATTCAAAATGTAACGATAAACAAGAGCAGAGGCAAAGTACAAGCCTATTCCAAAAACAAGGCCATAAAAGTCAGTTAAATTAAAAGTGATACATAAAAAGGCTACTGTGACACCAAGGATAACCTTACTCCAATAGATCTTCTCCGCAACATTACGCATCAGCATGTGAAGCCACCATTCAACTTGACTATTAGATATTAAGCCTTAGAAGTTTGTTTTATAACTTTGCTTGTTGGTTAACATAAGTGATAGTTTATAAATATGATAAAGTAAAAAACTGAAGTAAAGGAAGACTGTTTAATGGGAGAATCAGAACCTAAGGACGGAAGGACATTCTTCATTCTTGGAAGTGTAGGATCATTATTAATGAGTATCGCTTCCATTTTCATGGTGATCTATGGTTTTTACATGGTCTTTTATGGAAGCGCAGAGTTCATGTACATATTGGCAATAGTCAGTTCAATCATTTTTGTGGTCGGAGTGTGTTTCAACGGCTTAGGCTTCTATGGATTTTATAGAAATTATGGCAAGCCCATGGGTTTAGTTAGCTATATCTTCTCAATACTGATTCTAATCTACCTGTTCATATGCACAATTTTACCAACCGTGCTGCCAACAGAGTACGGAGAGTACATGTGGTTCTATACATATTATGACCAGAGTTTCATCTTCTATGTTGGCGGTTTAGTACTTCTTGGCATCATGGCAATAATCTTTGGACTCACATTGATATTCTTGAGAAACGATACAGGTTTACCAGAATTATCTATAGCAAGTGGAATAGTTTGGATAGCTGCCGGAAGTTTCTTAGCATCGTATTGGGGATCAATCATTGGGTTAGTACTATTGTTCATCAGCGGAGTTATGAGTGCTGTACTCTTTCTAAGAGCTAAACTCTAGATCACAAGGACGCTCCTTTTATTCAAAAAATTTATTTTTTTCCATTAAATTCTTTCTACCTAGTGATAAAAATGAGT
>JAGMEO010000114.1 GCA_023128135.1 Candidatus Bathyarchaeota archaeon
TAAGCTCATCTAAAGGTACAATCATAGAAGTGCCCATAATTGGTGACCAACGCAATAAATATTTCAGCTTATCATGTTACATTTTGGAACAATCGTTTCAATGAATTGAAAAAATAGTCCAAGTTTCTTTATTTATGGAGCTAAAAGAAACTATTTTTTAACCAAGAATCTTTCGATAGCCTCTGGCAATTGCAAGACGTTCTGAATGATCACATCAGGCTTCAATATTTCCAAGTGTTTCACATGCTTAGTTGACCCTTTTGTTACAAAGGCGGTTTTTGTACCAACCCTTTTACCGGCTTTTATGTCTAGTGGTGAATCCCCAACGACTAACGCTTGAGAAGGTAACACGTTCAATCTACGGAGGGACTCTGAGATCTGCCAAACTTTAAAAGTTTCATTGAAACTCGAAAAAAGACGTTGCATCAACGCAACTACAGGAGTTGGACGGTCATAATCGTCTAAAGTCAGTATGCTTTTGAAAAACTGATCTAGTCCTAGTGACTTTAGTATGTTCATTGTAGCGGTTGTGCCTGTGCCACTGCTAATCAATGCCAAGTCAAGGTTGAGTGAAAAAAGATATTCTATAGTTTCGTCAACTTTAGGGAAAAGATTGATGTGAAGTTTCTCTAAAGATAGAATGTATCTTCGGCAGAGTTGCCCAAACACGTTTCGAACCTTTGTATCGAATAACGTGCCGTCGCGATCGAAGAGTACTGCTTGTAGGCTCATTTTGGGCAACCTTGAGGAATTAAATATTTGTTTTTTAGTATAAGAATTTTATTAAAAAAATCGGAAATTAAAGTTTTTCCGCAGCAGTTCATCTGTATGATGGATCGCTGGAAAAGTTGTCAACAAAGGTTTAGTGTTCATCCTTCAGTTACTTTGATTGCTTGCTCTGAGCATTGGACTTCGCAGGCCATACAAAATATGCATTCTGCTTCGTTTATAGGGTTAGACTTCGTTTCTGATATTGGATGTCCTGGTGTATCGACCATTTCAAAAACGTTGACAGGGCATGTTGAAATGCATACCTCGTCACCGTTGCACAAGTCCCAGTCTACAGCTACAATGGTTCCACGGATACCAAGTTTTTCTGGTGGTTTTATTTCTCCCCAGACTTTTACTCCCTTTTCTTCTCCAGTTACTTTCAAATTCTTCTGAAAATCAGGATCAATAGGCATGATAATTTCACTCTAATTGAGATTTTTCGTTTGCAATATAAATTTCCTTCAGTTATAAGAGTTTTTCTATCATAACTTAAGTAGCCAAGTAGGTTTACCTATTAGATAAATGGTTAAGAATCTTACAAAATCCTTGCGTTCAGAGTACATTTC
>JAGMEO010000115.1 GCA_023128135.1 Candidatus Bathyarchaeota archaeon
ATCACCGGTAACTGAAACCCGTAACCAATTACTAATGGGCTTAGTATTTACTGGTTTGAATCCTTTTTTCATCATATGGTGGCTCACAGTTGGTGCAAACCTTATTTTTCTAGCTCTTGACTTTGCGTCTTTTCCTGGCGTCATCTTCATGTACATTTGCCACGTGTGGATAGATTATGTCTGGCTAATTTCAGTAGCACATTTCGCTAAGATGGGAACAAAAGTCGCTAGCTCCAAATGGTACAGAATAATGATGGCAGTGTTTGGTGTCATCTTGATCTATTATGGTATCACGTTTCTAGTGAACCTCTGATAATTTGCTTATTAGACAAAAGGGAGCCACTTGATTTTGGATTAAAAGTCTATTTATATTCTATTCTTCGTTTACCTAATTTTAAGGGTGCATTCACCGAAAAAGGTAAAGTTTTCTTCTTCCGTTCTAAATAGTTAAAAGAGGTATGATTGTAGTTGGAAAACTCTCAAAGACCGGAAAAAACTCGTTTCTCTGTAGCCTTCATGATTATAATTATCTTCTTTAGTGCAGTCTCTGGAGGATTTTTCAGTTATCTGTTAGTCTCAGAGCAACTGAATAATCTACAGAGTCAAGTTAATGTTCTTCAAGAGCATATTAATGATCTTCAGATTATCCAGAACGTTACTTACGTCTTTGGAGATACAGCTTTTCTTTCAGAACTCTACAATGAGATTAAAGATTCTATTGTAACTATTCTTGGGGTGGTGGTTCAAAATACTCCGTGGGGGCCATCATCTTCTCAGGTTCAAGGCTCAGGATTTGTATATAATTATGATGGACAGATGGTAATAATCACAAACTTCCATGTTGTTAATGATGCAGTTGACATCACGGTGACCTTCACAGATGGAAACGGATATGGAGCAACTGTTTTAGGCTCAGATCCCTACGCTGATTTAGCAGTGCTCTCAACAGAAGCTCCACAGTACGAATATAAATCTCTTGAAATCGTTAGTTCATCAACACTACAAGTTGGTAACCTAATCATAGCTTTAGGAAGCCCATACGGATTGGCTGGATCCATGACAACAGGAATAGTCAGTCAGCTTGGAAGGTCAATAAGAGAGGAAACAACGGGAGGGTTCTCAATAGCGAACGTAATTCAAATATCTGCACCAATTAACCCTGGGAACTCTGGAGGTCCACTTCTTAACTATCAAGGTCAAGTCGTAGGCATAACAACTGCTATTGTGTCGGATTCTCAAGGACTTGGCTTCGCAATTCCTTCAAATACTATATTACGAGAGATCAAAGCCTTGGTTGAAGAGGGTCATTATGAGGG
>JAGMEO010000116.1 GCA_023128135.1 Candidatus Bathyarchaeota archaeon
ACTGAAATTAAAACAGTTGAGAGAAATCTAGACGATAAAATAAAGGAAGAGCGCGAAAGAAAAGTCGAAAAGGTGAAAAAAGAGCTTGAGAAGAGCGCTAAACAAAAGTTAAAGAAAAAGAAAAAAATGGCCATTGACGAGTTAAAGATGTTAATGAATAAAGACATGATTAATATAGAATAGAAATTTGAACCCCCGCAAAGGAAAAAACCGCTGATGCCGAAGAAAAAAGAAAAGGATAAAATTCTAATCCTGTGTGTCGATAGAGACAATGACATCGGAATGAAAGGTCAAGTCAAGACCCCGATCATTGGACGAAAAAACAACATCGAAGCGGCATCAAAGCTAGCTCTAACCGATCCAGAAGAGGCTGACGCAAACGCCATATTTGACGCAGTGAAAACATACGATTCCCTATCAAGAGAGACAAGCAAAGAAGAATATGAGGTAGCCACCATAGCTGGATCCGAACTGTTAGGAGTTAAAGCTGACAAAAACATTGTATCTCAACTTGAAAAGGTCCTTAAGAAATTTCCAGCAAAGAACGTGGTTCTAGTTACTGATGGATTTGCAGACGAAGCGGTGATTCCAATCATCCAATCTCATGTGCCAATAATGTCGATAAGAAGAGTCATTGTCAGACAGAGTGAGTCCATAGAGGAAAGCTGGGCTCTCTTTTTCCGTTACTTGAGAAAGCTGGTTGAAGATCCTTACTATTCAAGAATGGCTCTTGGCGTTCCAGGAATCCTCTTGATAACCTTGGCGTTTCTTTGGGCTTATAATCTTCTCACTTATGCTGGATACGCCTTTCTCCTCATAATTGGAACGGTTTTCATAGTCAAAGGCTTTAGAATCGATGAAACGATTTCATCTCTGTCTTATCCAAGTCCCTTAGAGTTGATTAGGCTTTTCACGAGAATTACAGCCTTAATAGTCATTGGAGTGGACGCGTATCAAACATACACCGCGATTACGCCTCAATACCCTGATCCTGCACAATGGTTGAACAACCTTCCAATGATAGCTGGTTTAATCATAGAAAACGCAGTTGACTTAGCTGTCGTAGCTGTCTGCATTATTTTCATCGGCAAAGGAATATTCTACTATTTCTCTCATGACAACAGGATCTGGCGTAACGGGGTGGGGATAGTGGTTGTGATATGGATTAGAGAGATCGCGCTCAGAGCCTCAGCTGTTTTATTATCACCTGTGCCACCAACATCTATCTCAGATAAACTAATTGTGGATCTTTTACTAGCAGCTGGGTTAGGC
>JAGMEO010000117.1 GCA_023128135.1 Candidatus Bathyarchaeota archaeon
TCTGATTTAAAACAGCTGAAGCAACTACATTCTCTATTTTTGCGGTAGCTTTAACTTTTGGCACAAAGAAGCCCTCAGCGAAATCAAATGAATATGATTGTTTATAAAGGATTATCATGTGGCGTTTCTTTTTCTTCTTTCAAATAGACAATTAGGATTAAGGCAATAATTACAACTTGAAGAATAATTGAAAGTGTGAAAGGCCCTATCTTGGTTTGCATAGTCATAAATATTAAACCGAGATACGGAATTTTAGTGATTACTCTGCCAATTATGTGGCTGTCTGGAACCCAGCCTTTATAGGTCGTTGAAAAACGATCTGGTGTTGCATTGTTGTCACCTTTAGTTTGAAAATACCACTGTTCTTCTGTCTCATAATACTCCTTGTTTATGATTCTATGAATTATTACAAAATCCCAGTTGCCAGGTCTTCTAAAGATAATAACTTCTCCAACTGAAAGCTCACCTTCATCATTAATGCCCTGAGTCAAGATCAAATCACCTTCAACATACGTGGGCAACATGCTTTCTCCTTCAACTGTAGCAAAGGGATATTCAGTGTTAAGAGTAAACTGTAACCCAAACCATAAAACCTGAGGTGTTAAATAAATAAAGACGATTAAACCAATTAACTCGATTTTACTTCGATTCTTTTTAACAAACTTTTTTATTTCAGACACTGTTTCTCTGCTATCTGTCATCAGTAAATACTCCGCTCACATTCAAAGTCAGAGGTTCGAGACATTGCCAATTATGTTTTTTCGACCGTTGCATAACTCTAAGATACCGATGTCTTTTTCCTCTAACCCTTGAAACTTTTTTTTAACTGCTTCGACAACCTGTAACATTCTGTCTTTCCCGATGTCGCTAATCTTCATTCCTCCTTTTATTGCATCAATGCAGATTCTTACACAAAAGGGCTGACCAACTTTCATTTTTCTCTTCGATCTTTTAAAGGATTTAACGTCGTCTTTTGTAACGTATTGAACACTTACCTGTCCAACATTTTTTCCATTCAAAATGATGTCATGAAATGTTTCATAACCTATTTCAGAATTAGACAATGGCTCTGAAATTTTGATTTCCATCTTGTTTCCTCACAATTTCACTTGTCATATGTTAGATTAAATCTACTTTGTATTCTTTGACTTTAGGTTTATTGTTTTTGGTAGGAAAATTGTTTATTCGTTTATAATACTATTAT
>JAGMEO010000118.1 GCA_023128135.1 Candidatus Bathyarchaeota archaeon
TCCTCTTTGATTCCCTCAGGACTCCATCCGTTGCCAGCTTGAGCTTCCTCGAATCCAGTTCTAGAGAGCTTGTAGAATTCAGAAACCTCTTCAGCACTCTTCGTCATTTCAAGATATTTTTGAACACGATCAGAGAGATCTTCAGGCATATCCCTTTAACATCCATTAGAGAGGTATGCTTCAAATACGAAAGGAATGTATATAGCCCTTTTGTTCAAAATTTCTTGAACATCTAAAAAAAATCTTTTCCACAAAAAAATGATTATGAAGTTGAAATTATAATGATAAAATTTTTAGGTGAGAAAGAAACGTGAAGGATGAGAGGTTCTCAAATGATTTTAACCGTTAAAACTCCAATCATAATTGTCAATTTCAAGACCTATGAAAAGGGTACAGGAAAAGCAGCTGTGAGACTTGCAGAGATCGCTGAGGAAGTAAGTAAAGAAATTGGAGCGAGTGTCGCTGTCGCTCCGCAGTTCACTGACATAGAAAGAGTGGCCAGAAAAGTTAGTATACCCGTGTTTGCCCAGCATGTTGATCCCATATCTTTCGGAAGTAACACTGGACACGTACTTGCTCAAGCAGTTAAGGAAGCTGGAGCCATTGGAACAATAATTAATCACTCAGAAAGACAGATCAAACCAGCTGACATAGAAGCTGCAGTTAAAAAAGCTAGAGAAGTAGGGTTAATCACAGTTGTTTGCGCTGACACAGCAGAAACCAGCAAAAAACTTGCAGAGTTCAACCCCGACTTTCTCGCAATCGAACCTCCCGAGTTGATAGGAACAGGCATACCTGTCTCAAAAGCTAAACCAGAAGTCGTGACTGATTCTTTGGAAGCTGTGAAAAAGATCAACCCCAAGATCACCGTCTTATGTGGAGCAGGAATAACAGTAGGTGAAGACTACGCAGCAACCTTAAAACTAGGCACTGAAGGAGTGATTATTGCGAGCGGAGTGGTGAAAGCCAAGGATCAAAGAGCAGCCCTCATAGACCTTGCCAAAGCTGCACATGTGAAATAGAACGACAGAAAATTCATTTAAGTGTTAACATTAATTTTCTCGGTAGGGCCCGTCGTCTAGCTTGGATAGGACGCTGGCCTCCGG
>JAGMEO010000119.1 GCA_023128135.1 Candidatus Bathyarchaeota archaeon
GCCGCTCTTACGCTTCTGCTCCTTATCATGAAGTATATAAGTAAAGCCATAAACCAGTAACCTAAAAGAAATAGTACTAATACTGAAGCCCATGAAAGAATTCTATGCCATTTCTCTCCAAGCACAGATAGGCTAATCCACCCACCATCAAGTTGCGAAGCTGGTAAGAGATTAAGAAATGTTATAAATGCTCCAATTGTAGCGGTAAATGCTAATGGACCAAGAATCAATATGTGACCAGGAGGCACGGTTTTGAAAGAAAGTAATCCTTGAACAAGAAGTGGTAGAAAGGTAATGCCTCCAATAGACCCTGGGTACTTTGCTGTTAGACTCTCGAGATGAGAAAGCGAAACTGTAAAGGAAAAACCTTCTTGTAGACCTATCATCGCAATTATAAATGTAACTATAAAACCTACGATTGGCCCGCTTGAACCGATGTCAAACATCTCATCTTTATTGATCAGAGGCTCCTTCAGCCTTATAATTGCCCCAAAGGTTCCTAAAGGCGGAAACCCTGGAATGAAATAGGGAAATGTTACTTCTTTACCTCTCAAAAGACTGGCTGTTAGATGACCCAATTCATGGAGACCAATTATTGCAAAAACAGCAGCAACAAAGATTATTGTTTGAATGAGAACATTTGAACCTCCTTGAAGCTCAATTAAAACTGGATTTATACTAGCTGAGTAACCTGAAAATGAAACAGAGATCACAGTAGCTAAAAAGAGAAGTAGGTTATACTCCCATCTTGAAGGCTTTATAACTGGTTTCTTTATTACACCTATAATCAGAGCATCGTTCATTTTTTTTAGCTTTGGAATGTAGCCTTTAACATTCATTTTTTCAACAAGGTTTCTAAAAGGTATTTTTGTAGCTCCTTGAGCTATAATGAAGGTTGGAACTCCAAAATTAACATAACCTTGTAAAACTTGGAACTCAGATTCGACTAGTTCTCTAACCTCGCCAAACTTTTCTGGAAGTACAATATGATTGAACCCTGAACTCAACTTTTTAACTCCGAAGTTTAGTTTAAACTTTAGAATGCTTCACTTGCTTTTATACAAATCGATCAATC
>JAGMEO010000012.1 GCA_023128135.1 Candidatus Bathyarchaeota archaeon
GATAGTATTATAATTAACGAAAAAAAAGGTCTATACGCTGTTGCAGATGGTGTAACTTTACCTTATGGTGGTAAGGAAGCTAGTTCACATGCTGTGAATTATCTTACTGTAATGTTTGAAGACGATCTTATAGAGACTGTTAAAAAAGTGAATGAAAAAATATGGCAAGATAAACAAGTGAATTCATCTATAGGATCAACAACCCTTACTGTGGCTCATATTAAAAATAGTATTCTACAAATTGCTCATGTAGGAGATAGTTCTGCGTATGTGATAAGAAATAATAAAATGATGAAAATTACACAAGATGACAGTATTCCTGGAACAAGTATGCTGACTCAGGTAATTGGTCAAAATAGCGTTCACGTTCATTATTATAAAGAAAAATTATTGGAAGGAGATAAAATCGTATTAGCAACAGATGGTATAACAAACTATATTTCTGAAAATGAAATAATGTCTATTATTAAGGAAAATAGTGATCTCAAAGAAATCGTAAAAAGAGTTCTTTCATATGTGGAAAAAAAACTGAGAATCTATAAGGATGACAAAAGCATAATTATTATTTCATTAGAAAAATAGGTATGTTTTGATCATGGTGGCCTTTCTCTTTCAGCAGTAGCAGTAGGTAATTCTGGAAATTTGTCTTTCATCTTTTGTTCTGCAACCATTGAAGCTTCATTCAAAATCTTATTTGCTTCTTCACCAGTGGCTGTTTGTATCTCTGTAACTCCCGTGGCTTCACCTACCTCCATCACCATTTCATTTAATGTATTGCTAACATCTTCAAATTGATATGCCATCTCTGGGATAACTCCTGAAAGTTGATTCTTTAATGCAGATACGACAGAAGCAACTGGACCGATACTGTTAGCTAAATCTCCAAAGTTTTGAACGGTTTCTAAACGATGAAGCACCGCCTCGAGAGTAATTTGGCTTTTAATAGTTATTTTTAGAATTTTCCTGATCTGTGCACATTCATTAGCATACATCGAAGCTTTCATTGTGTCTTTGTTTTCTCTAGCTTTGACACATTTTTCAAAAAGTGTTTTGTCTCTCTGGTCCATCTTAAAAACTGACTGACTGAGTCTATTTTCTAGAATCTTAAGTTTGTAAATTGACTTGGATAGTCTCTCTCTTAATGGTGATGGGCGAATTTTTTCACTTATCTTTTTGAATATAGATTTTCTGTCATCTCTTGACCAATTTTTAATAGGCATCTTTCTTCACCTTCTTTTTCTATTTTTACTACTAATTTCATTTTTATGTAATCCTGGAGATTGGGGAAGAAATCTTCTTCTGTACATAGCTGATAATACCACTACGAAACTTACAACTCCTGTCAATGAAGTAAACAAAAGCATAGTGTCATAAGAAAATATCCAAAGGAATGGTGGTGTAACAGAAGAAACTCTAAACCATATATCCTCCAAATCACTTAAAGTAACATCATACCATGTCACAGAACTATTCGTGTCAGGTTGAGTTACATTTTCTGGAATCACTGGAACTATTACATGTGTAGAGTTACTTTCACCTTCTATTATAAAGGTCAAATTTTCAACCAAACCATCAATATTACCAAGAGCATCAAATAATCCTGGAATATCAAAATCAGTTGCATTGATAGTTTCAATAGGTGGATCCATATACAACCATTTGAGACTCCAAGCTGCACCATTAGCATCACTACTCATTGCCAAAGTAACATTACTCATCTCAAACTCAGTTAAGTGTAAAAATGCAAATCCTTCAACACCAGGGAAGAAGTTAACCAGTATATTATTCTTTAAAAGTTGTAAATCATCATTAAAGGTTTCAATAAAACATGTTGTACCTATAATAACTAGCTCGCCTTCAACACTGTAAGTTATTGTGAAAGAAGAATTTTCAATGAGATCAAGTGTATCATCAATTGTAGATGATATCGTTGTTTCTTGTCCTGAAGCAGGAAAAGGTAGACCCGACAAGTTTCCAACCATCAAAACTAAACCTAGGAAAACATCACCCTCAAATTTTACTGAAAAAGTAACATTCGCAGAACTTGTACCATTTACAGTGCTAATAAGAAGCTCGGTGCATTCAATCTTACCATTAGTGGGGCCGTAAATTGTTGAATTCAAATATGTCTGATTTAATCCACTTGCTTCAAGTTCATCGATGACTTCTTTTAAGGTTTCATTATCGATATCATATGTTAGAAAGGTTTCATAAAGCACTGTTCCACTCATATTGGCAAAGATCATTGTCTCATTCAATGTAAAATCTAAAGAGGCATTTTCAAGAGGAAGACCAAATTCAGGATTAATTTCCAGCTCACCGGATATAGATCTATTCTCATAATAACCATTTCCCGACATACTAATGTAGGGAAAATCAGTTGGAAGATTAACAGAGAATTCTTCACGCACGATTGTTAAGTTTTGATTTTTTGTGAAGTTAATTATCATATTTGCTTCTGGTCTTTCAGAATCAGGAGAAATTAATTCACCAGCCAAATCAGCTAATAGGGTTCCATCAAAGTGTACTTTTATTTTCAATGACTGTGAAGATACATCTGAAGATGATACACAGATTTTTTCTATTTGTCCCAAACTTGAGACATTGAATAATAAAAGACATATAAGCCCGAATGTCATCCACTTTCTCATTTTTTTTCACCTTTACAGGGCTTTAAAAGCGCCATGCCATTTTTCATAATATCTTAACATATCTTTTGAGACGCTTGGTTTTCGTTCTTTGAATACTACCTTAAAATCATCCATAGTAATAGTTCGAAGTTTTAAATTTGCATTTACATTATTATTTTCAAAAAGTTCTCTAACAATCTTAATCTGAATTGATTGGAAGATATCCCTTATGTCACTTCCAGAGTAACCTTCAGCCATGGAAGCTACTTCATCAAAATCTAATTTCTTTGATATATTCAAACCTTTTGAAAATATCTTGATCATTTCAAGGCGAGTGTAATAATCTGGTACGGGAACAAGTATTCTTTTTTGGAATCTACGAATAAAAGCTTCATCCAAAGCCCATGGTTTATTTGTTGCACCAATAACATAGATATGTAATTTTTTAGTTTTATCAACTACATTATCCATCTCTTTCAAGAATTGATTTCGTGTTCTAACCTCACCGCCTACTTCGTCTCGTCGTATCCCAACTAATGAGTCAATCTCATCCATGAAAATTATTGACGGTCTTCCTTTTTCTAATGCTTGTTTAGCCTTTTTAAAGAAATATGCCACATTCTTTTCAGATTCTCCAAGCCATTTTGACATTATTGAAGCTGAATCGATACAATAAAAGTTTGCATCTATTTCTGTAGCAACAGCTGCAGCTAATAATGTTTTTCCGCATCCAGGTGGGCCGAATAATAGGATACCTCTGGGCCACCCTAACGGAAATAAATCGGGTCTTTGAACAGGATATATAATCGATTCTGTGATAGCTCTTTTAGCATCTTCTAAACCAGCAATGTCTTTCCACTTTACGTTAGGCTTTTCCCTTAAAACAAGTTGATCTAAATCTTCAAATTCTGTTTCTTTTGCTTTTTTTGCCGGTTCTACATATGTTTCTAATCCTTGAAGTTGGTTAATTCGATGTTCGTATTGCTCTATTAATCTCAAGTAGACTTTGTTCTGTGATGCGCTTGGATATAAAGAACATAACTTAAGGAGTATTTCTACAGCTCTCTGATATTTTGCCAAGGCTGTTCCCTTTAGTCCTTGGCGATCGAACCTAATTGCCTCATTAGCATATTTGGAAGCAAGTTCTTCAAGTTCGTATGAAGCTGTCATAATACAACACCAAAAATTGCGATGGATCTACTCTATTGAGACTTTACCTTCCTCCCTTAGTTTCAATATGACCTTTTCAACATCTGCAGGAGCTACTTTTAAATTGGAAGCGCATTGAAGAATGCTAATCCGTCCATCATGTTCTTTTAAGTACTCAAACACTTTTTTGTCAAAAGAAGACATTTTCTTCTGTATGAAATTACTTCCAATGGATAAAGCAATAGGTCCTTCTTTTTGTTCAGATATACTTTGAAGTGCAATTTCTTTAGGCAATTCTGGAAATTTTTCTTGTATTTTCAGTTCAGCTATTCTATTTGCTTCATTAAGTATTTCCGTTGCTTCCTCATTTGATGATTGAATTTGAGATATTGTAGGGTTGATATTTCCAGTTTTTTCCATCGCTTCACTTAACATAATATTTACTTCCTGCAATCTATTTGCCACAGATGGTATTACACCGACCAACTTTCCTTGAATATCTTGGATAATGCTAGCTATCGGCGATATTGCAAACAAGACATCATCAAGTTCACCAATTGTCTGAAATCTTATCACTGCTTTTTCAATTGTCAGTTCGCTAGTGAGAACTATCTGAGCCATTTTTCTTATCTCAGCACACTCGTTTGCATACATTACCGCTCTAAAACGATCGTTTGAAACTTGAGCATCAACACATTTTTTGAAAAATTCTTGATCTCTTACTTTTAATTTAGATGAAATCTGTTGTAATTTCTTCAGTTGAACATCAAGTTTATGGATTATTTTTGGCATTTTTTCCTTCATGGATCTCTTTGAGGGCCATAATGTTTTTTTGATCGTTTTAATGATTGAATCATTCTTTCCATTCCATTGTTCAAGTGCTTTAGTAATTTTAATAGACCCCCCGCCCTTCATGATATTGCTTCTTTTATTCTAAGAACTAATGGACGGGTCTGTTTGACTGATTTTTCTTCATCTAATAGTTCAGTTTCTCTATTAGTTAATGATGGAGTAATTGATACAGGTCGCATTAGTGCTTGAACAGCTTCTTCAAGATCCTTTTTTTCAGTTGAAGCTCTACTTATGGCCTCTTGGATCATATTACATGCGTTTTTATAAATTGAATCTTCTATCTCCTCAGAAATATGTTCAATCTTTAGGTTTGTTAGATATCTTTGCATATCAGTAACTTGACATTCTAATTTTTTAATACGTTCAAATAAAGGAGATGTCAAATTCTTCCGAGTCTTTAAAATATTTGTCACTATTAGTTCTTTTTCTTCTCGATTTTTATCATAAAAGTCCCTTGCAATTTCACCATTTTTTAGAAGTTGATTAAGAGCTGAAATTTTTCGTAAAGTAAGGTTTAATTCCTTTAAAGTCTCTTGAGCTTTAATTTTCCATGCATAAGTGAATATTGTACCCTCTTCATTAAAAAAAATCTGTTTAGCCGGATATATTGAAAAATCACCGTATGCTCGTTCAATTCCAATTTTTATAACTTCTCCCTTTGAATTCACATCAAAACCAACGATCCGACCAAAGTAACGACCATAAGGATCATTCACTTGTTTACCAAGGATTTCATTTAGATTTGATTTCAAAGGCAATTTTTTTTTATCACCATACTAAGATCTTTGGACATTGTCTCATTTTTTATGTTGTAAATTTGGATTCCGATTCTTTTTCAACATCTAATACGGGAGTTCCAGGCAAAGTTGGAAACCGTTCTCTCATCTTGTTCTCTGCAACTGCAGCAGCTTCATTTAGAATCTTCGAAGCTTCCTCACTCGATGTCATGTGCATTTCAGACATACCAGTGGTTTCGCCAAAGCCCATAACCATCTCATTTAGAGACTCTCCTATTTCGCCTAGTCCGTAGGAGACTTCCGGTAAGATGCCAATCAATTGACCTTTCAATGAGGATATTACGTTTGCCACCGGGCCCATTTCAATGGCCACATCACCAAATTCCTCCACAGTTCTAAGTCTCATGGTAACACGTTCTATAGCAAATTGGCTTTGAAGGATTACAGAGACCATCTTTTTAATTTGAGCACATTCATTTGCGTAAATTCTTGCTCGTTGCATATCTTTACTCATTACAGCGTCGGTGCATTTTTTAAAAAGCAAGTCATACTGGTGCTGCATGTTAGTTCCGACTTGTTCAAGTTTGTTCATCTGCATCTGTAAACGGTATATGGCGTAGGAGAGCCTCTCTTTAAGAGGTGAAGGTTTAATAATCTTTTCTTTGATGGATCTTAGTAATGAAGTATTTGAATCTCTGTCCCAATTCTTTAAAGTATCAGGCAAACCCTCATCTCCACATTTTCAAGCAATATCTTAATCTTAAGTATTACATCTAAAGTTGTCCCTTTAAACTTAATGAAAAAAACATGTTAAAAAAAGAGAATATATCTATCGAAATGATTAAGAAGAGTATAATAGTCCCATAGGTTTTCTATGAAAGGTAATACCCAACAGTTAGGAGGGTATTACCCTTTTCACTTTTTATTATAATAAGCTCATCCTATCCATTTGGTGATTATCATATAATAAAGATAATAGAATAATATGTGTTTTCAATTTACAGTTACTCTAAATTATGCATTGAGATCAACTCTACAAAGCACTTGTAATGTGTGTTTTATTATTCGATTTCAATATGCGACCTAATAAGTATTGGAACGGGATAGATCATATCCACTTTATGCAGTAGTCGTTTTTATGATCGTTGAAGTACTAGGAATCAGAAAGAGAATCAATGAAACTATATTAAGCACATTATCATGGGTATATGATAAATCATTGAATGACCTCTCTTAATGTATCAAGCATCAATTGTATATCATTTAATTCGATGTATCCCATGTTCCCAATTCTAAAAGTCGTATCTTTTAAATCACCATAACCTTTTGCTAGTTCAAATCCTTTTTCTCGAAGTTTCACGTATACCTCTAATCCATTCATATTCTTTGGAGCATTCACACTTGTCACAGTTGGACTTCTAAATCCCTGCTTTGTGAAAAAAGTCAAATCCATTTTCTTAAGACCATCTTGGATCATTTTACTTCTTTTCAAATATATTTTGAAGTACTCTTCTTTTCCTCCCATACCTTCAATCTTTCTCAAGATTTTGTTAAGACCAAATATTTGTGGGATGGCAGGTGTTGTCGGTGTAACATTATTCTGTGAATACTTTTCAAATAATTTGAAATCAAAGTAATAACCTTTATCATCAATCTCTTCTGATTTCTTCAAAGCATCTTTACTTACACTTCCCATGGCAAGACCTGGCGGAACCCCGAAACATTTTTGAGAACTAGAAAAACACACGTCTATTCCCCATTCATCCACTTTTATTTCAGCTCCCCCCATTGAACTTACAGCATCAACAAAGAGCAATTTGCCATGTTTCTTAACTACATCTGCAAGCTTTTTTAATGGATTTATCAATCCTACACTAGTTTCATTGTGTGTAATGGAGACTGCCTCAACCTCCTGACATTTTTTCAATTTTTCATCTAACATATCAGGCATTATTGGATTTCCTAACGGAACTCGGATCTCCTCAACCATTTTCCCATTTGATCTAGCAACCTTGGAGAAACGTTCACCAAATGCACCACAAACGCAGGATAACATTTTCTTCTTCACACAATTTCTGACGGAAGCCTCCATAAATCCTGTACCGGAACTTGGAAATAGAAATATTTGATTTTCAGTTTCTAGAAATGTTTGCATCATCGTCACAGTTTCTTTGTGAAGTTCTTTATAATCAGAACTTCGGTGACTGAACATTTGTCGTTTCATCTCATTTAGGACCTCAGGGTAACATGCAACGGGTCCAACTGTAAATAGTTTCATTTTGGCACATCAACACATTAAACTGTACACTCTGTACACAGAAGATTTTAAGTATTCGGATTTGAAATTGGAGAGTTTTAGATTGAGAATCATTTTAAACTGTTAAGGATTTGCGTGTGATTTATAACATGCCTTAATCATTATGTTTGCAGCTATATGTGTTTGATTTTAATATTTGAAGAACTTATGTGAAGTATTAAGGAGATCTTGCGAATTGGGAAAACGGAAGGTATTATCTGAATCTCAGATTAAGCCTCGGCTACCTGATGATTTTGAAGTAATAGGTATTGCTGAGAAATTGTTAGGTTATGACAGGATACGGGTCAGATGTCTCGATGGTTTTACACGTTTATGTAGAATTAGAGGAAAGATGAAGAGAAGGGTGTGGATAAGAGTTAGTGATGTTGTTTTAGTATCCCCTTGGGATTTTCAATCTGACACGAGAGGGGACATAACATACCGTTACAGACGAAACCAAGTAGAATGGCTAAGAGCAAATGGTTATTTAAAAGACATCCAAATCTAAAGGAAGTTTTTGCTGGTTTTTACAATAGTTTTTTATTAATACTTACTAGTTGTTTATTTGATAATAAATAATTGTGTTATCTCGGTTGATCGACGATGGAAATTGAAATAAATTTTTTAAAACAGCCAAAACTAAGGAGACCTTATCTTATTGGCGGGCTTCCTGGGATCGCATATGTCGGTAAACTATCAGTTGATCATTTAATAAAGGAATTGAAAGCTGAACTATTTGCTGAAATTTATAGTAAATTCTTTCCGCCCTATGTTTTAATTGATGAAAATGGACTTGTTGAATTATTAAAGAATGAATTATATTATTGGAAAAATAACGTTTCTGAAAGGGATCTGATTTTCTTTACTGGTAATGCGCAAGCTACAACACCTGAGGGACAATATCTAATTGCAGATAAGGTATTAGATATAGTCTTAGAATTAGGTTGTGAACGAGTCTATTCTATTGCTGCATCTTTAACTAGAAAAACAAATAAAAAAGCTAGGGTTTTTGGTGCTGTAACAGATTTGAAATTGATTAGCGAGATGAAAAAACACAAGGTCATTCTGATGGAAAAAGGAATTATTGGGGGCGCTAATGGACTAATGCTTGGACTAGCTAAAATTAGGAATATTCCAGGTCTTTGTTTACTTGGTGAAACTCAGGGTTTTAGAACTGTTTCTGGAGAATTTTTGGTTGATGCAAATGCTGTAAGAGCTGTTCTTCAGGTTCTTATAAAGACATTGGACATAAATGTAGATTTATCACCTCTAGATGAAGAAGTTGAATACATGAAGGACACCATTAAGAAAATTGCTGAAATGGAAGAGTATATTATTAAGAAACAACGTGAAGCTGCATCAAGAGGATACAAAAATTATATTACGTGATTATGATAAATCGCGCGTACTTGGAGAAATTGTAAATATTGTTTTTCTGACTTATTCCTTTTTGATTAGTGAGAGACACTATATTCGCCTGCGCGTTCAAAATTATGTAGGAGATTTGAGTTTTTCACTCAGTATCTTTTCTTCCATGTACATTAGTAATCCGACTCTGCGTTCCCACTTGCTGAAGAAACGGTATTGTGCTACCATGATGTATATGCTATAAATCAAAAATGCTGTTACAAGAACTATTAGGAGAAGGTCAATGAACCCCAGAGTCCCCATTCTCATATCGCGTAAGAAACGAAGAACAAAAAATGCCAATATTGTTCCAGAGGCAACCATACTCAACACTGAACCGTTTCTAAATTTGCTCCATTCCTTATTTAATTCATAAAGAAAATCGTGGAGTGATCTTACTGGATAGGCCTGTTCGTTTTCATTTTTTTTCATCTTTTCTCGATTCTCTTTGTATTTGAGGCAATTATATAGGTGATTCACCAAAGGTGAACTTGATATTTTATAATATTGAAGGTAGAGATTTCCTCAACTCTATGTAAATTCTTCTCCCTTCTCCTGTCAACAGGCACGCTCCATCATATGTTTCCTGCACTAATTCTCTTTTTTTAAGATAATTTAAGTGCTTCAAAAAATCATCATAAGAGAGTGTAGTCGCTTTTCTCCAAACATATGTTCGGAGCTGAGGCTTATTGTTAAAAAAAAGATATTCCAAGATTTCAAATCTAATCTGTACTGCACCCTTCCGTACCGGTTTCATAAAAGCATACCACTATAATTATCACATATTAATTATCTTTTTATGCATTTAATTGGTTAAGCATTTAATGGTTACAATGACACCTTTGACCCTGTTGTACTTCCATAGTAAAAAACAAAAGTGGAAAACTTGGAATAAATATCGGCTTTGAAGTGGCGTCCATTATGAGAGACTTATTTTATATTCTTCAAAAACTTTGATGGATGTAAATAAATATCAGTAAAAAAAATCTAAAAATTAAATATTGGGTTCAGATTTATTAAACATCACCAAAAATATGATTTTATTATTAAATCATGATAATAAGCGCCAACAGGGTTCAAATTATGCCCAAATTCATAGTTTTAGAGACCATTAGACAGAATCCAGAAAAATACAGGCTATTTCTCAAGAAGAGAGGAAAGTCTCAAAGATTAATTAAAGATTTTTTTGAATACGAGTCAAAATATAAGAAGATATTGAGACAGACTCAGCTGAAAAGAGCTGAATTAAATAAA
>JAGMEO010000120.1 GCA_023128135.1 Candidatus Bathyarchaeota archaeon
TTGGTCATATTTGTCCCAATTTTTATTAATTACTAAACGTGAATATTATACTTCTTCCTTTTCCTTTTACATTTACTATGAGGTTTTTTATAAAAAATTCTCTTAACCATTTTCTATTCTCTCTTAGGTTTTTCAGCTAAAGCTTTCTTCACGATTTGAGTTATGATCGTTCTGCGATTGATCTTCCGTGAGATGTTATACTGATGCAAACTCTTCATCTTCTACGATGTTTATTTCTCCACGTCTACCAATTCTCAGCTGTCTTTTACCCATGAAACTGGCGACATAACCATTTTCGATCTGAACAATGTCCCCTTCAGAAATGGCGGCAACCTGGTTATTCCATAAGCTCAAGTCTATAGTGCCAGTTTCATCTCTTATCACAGCATTTGAAACGTAAGTCTGAAATCCAAATCTTGTGGACACTAATTTAGGTTTTGACATCTTGAGAACTCTTGCCTTCACCGTAACATGTTTCCTTCCTGCACTCAGATCCTCGATCTTTAAACGCGCCGGTTTACTCTTTGCTAGTGACTGCGCTCTGAGCAACATCTTATGTACGTATTCTTTCAGCGGATTGGCTTCCATGAGAAAGTGTTCTGCCAAGGGAAATTGTGCAAACCACCCGTCACCTCTATTTAAGAGGAAAATGCAGTGATCCGGCGTCTTCTCACGACACTCTATTTCCAAATCTTCGCATTTAGCTTTCTTGTTCTTCCAAGCATCAATTAGACACGCAAAAAACTCATCTGAATCAATCCCGTGTTTTACAGAGATCCTAGCAAGATACTCAATAACCCTCTCCTCTGAATATGAATGGTGTTTACCGGGGCGTCTACCTCTTCCAAACCGTGATAAGCTTTGCATCTAATCAGTTCCTATTCATGTTAAAACCCAGTTTATCCTGCGCGGAAACAGTCCACGCTGACTTGAGAAGTACGCCCTATCTGCTGAATATACCAGCAAAAACAAGGAAGACTTTAACCTACAATGGGCATCGTCTGTTATAAAAGATTGGTAGAAATAAGAAAAGACGATCATAACAAACCATCTATCGGTCTGCGTGCCGCACGT
>JAGMEO010000121.1 GCA_023128135.1 Candidatus Bathyarchaeota archaeon
CCAACCCGTTACTGCCTTCACGAGTTTAACTGTTTGGAGTGGAGTCCAAGGTATAAAAATACACGTAACGAGACTGTGGCAAAGAGTTCTCCACATTGCCACGTAAGTGAAAAGTCTAACTTTCTTGACACTAAGATCATGAGCGGGAAGAGGCTCATGGATTCCTAAACCTTCAAGATTAATCAAACTCTCTTTCAAACTGTATGATGTGTCATGTATGTTGTGGAGGTGGTCTGCACCGGTGGGTGAAACTGCGTAACCTAAGCCTAATCCTCTTTTTAAACGAGGTTCGTGCATAGGTTGTTCTTGCCCCTTTACATGTATGGCGAATTTCTCTGAGTTTTTACCGATTCTCTCAGCTGCTTTCTTGCTGCCTTCTGCCAGAAGATCACCAAATCCTTCACGTTTAGCTATCTTCTCAACCATGGCAAGCATAGCATCACTATTTCCAAAGTTTAGTTGAATTCCATCCGTATCTGCTTCTGTAATGATGCCATTTTCAAAACATTCCATTGCAAAAGCGATTGTAGCTCCAGTAGATATTGTGTCTATCGAATATCTATTACACATTTGGTGGGCTTTACTGATCGCGTTGAGATCATTGATTCCACAATTTGATCCTAGTGCAGCTAAGGTTTCGTATTCAGGTCCTCCATATTTAGGATCAACATTCCAAGGTTCACCTATTTTCACCATCTTTTTACATCTAACAAAACAAGCCCAACAAGCATCCATACCTACACTAATGGTTTCCTTTATGGTTCTTGCAGATATTGCGTCAGCGTTCTCGAAGTTACCATCTCTGAAATTACGGGTAGGTAGATTCCCTGACTGGGCATATTTGTCTATTATTGATCCTGTTCCAAACATACTGAGAGCTTTAGTGCCTCCAAGGAACTCTGTAGCCATTTTCCTGTTCATTTCCACAAGAACACTTTTATCTGCTACATCTACAGGGTTATGCCCTCGTACTGCGATGGCTTTGAGCTTCTTAGAACCCATTACTGCGCCTAAACCAGTTCTTCCAGCTGCGTCCTTCAAATCCACAATTATATTGCCATAACGGACTAGG
>JAGMEO010000013.1 GCA_023128135.1 Candidatus Bathyarchaeota archaeon
TTTTTTTGTAACTCTCTTTTTCTTAATGAGTAGAGTGTTTATTCCACTGAGCATCGCATTCACACTGGTTTTCACGATGTCTTCTCCAGCTTTCCTTGCTGAAGCAACATTTCCCATGTTGTCTTCTACTTTGATCTCTACTTCTGCTACAGCATCTGACCCGCCTGTTAAGGCTTCTAGCCTATACTCTTTGAGATTCACATTTATCACATTGCTCGTGATCTTCTGTATGGCTCGCATTGCTGCGTCAACAGGCCCAACCCCGGTTTCTGCTGAGGAAAAAGCTTTCTTGTCAAGCAGTATTGTGACCGACGCGGTAGGTGTAACCTCGGATCCGGTCATCACCGCAAGTTCTCTAAGTTCAATTATCTTCTCTATTTGAACCCCCTCACCTATCACTGTTCTAGCTATCTCCAGTAGATCATTATCAGTTACTCTTTCGCCACTGTCGCCTCTTTGCTTGACTTTGTCAACAATCTCTTTGAGTTGCTTTTTGTTTGGGTGAAAACCATAATCCTTCAGTTCAGCTTTGATTCCATGGGAACCTGCAAATTTACCTGCAACGAACCTGCTACTTCTACCCACATAGTCAGGTTTGATAGGTTCATACGTCAAAGGCGATGAGATGAGACCATGAGTATGTATACCTGCTTCATGTGTGAAAGCGTTCTCGCCAACTATTGCTTTGTTAGGCTGAACTGGGATTCCTCCAAGCTTCGATACCAGTTGGGAGGTTTGATAAATCAACTGTGTTTTAATATTCGTCTTTCCTCCACGAAGGAGATTAAAAGCGACGATAACTTCTTCCAGCGACGCGTTTCCTGCTCTTTCACCCAATCCATTAATTGTGACCTGGGCTTGTTCTGCTCCTGCTTCGATTCCAGCCAAGGTGTTAGCAACAGCTAGACCAAAATCATTGTGGCAATGGACACTGATTGGTTTCTTTACCACTTTTTTCAATTCCTTGACAAGGTTAAACATTCCTTTAGGCATCATAATGCCTACAGTGTCAGGAACGTTCAACATTTCAGCTCCGGCATCGTCAACAGCTCTATAGAAGTTTTTGAGATATTCTAGATCAGAGCGAGTGGCATCTTCCGCTGAAAATTCTACGAATAATCCATGGGACTTGGCATATTCAATTGATTCCACAGCTTTCTGAAGCGCCTTCTCTCTACTCAGCTTTAGCTTATGCTTTAGATGAATGTCAGAAGTTGCAATAAATATGTGAATATAATCAACCTCACTTTGTATTGCAGCATCAATATCTGCCGTAATCGAACGAGCTAAAGCACAGACCTTAGATTTCAAACGATCTTTAACTATAAGTTTTACTGACTCCAACTCACCTTTTGAAGAAGCTGGCATGCCAGCCTCTATCACATCAACGCCCAATCGTTCCAGCTGTCTAGCGATAATCAATTTCTCATCTGCAGAAATAGAGAATCCTGGGCTTTGAGCCCCATCCCGTAGGGTAGTATCAAAAACAAGTAAATATTTTGATTTATTCATCTATTTGTTTCAACCTCTTTGCTACTGCTTCTCCAAATTCAATTGTCTTGGCTCCTCCTCCAAGATCTCTTGTTAAAACTCCAGCACGAAGCGTATCAGCAACAGCCTCATCTATTGCTCTAGACGCTGACAAACATTCTTCATCTGAATGCTTATGACCCAACCAATCTAGCATCATTGCTGATGCAAGGATCATCGAACATGGATTCGCAACTTGTTTCCCAGCATATTTGGGAGCGGAACCGTGAACTGGCTCAAAGAGAGCAAAGTCTTCACCAATGTTTGCTCCTGGAGCCATCCCCAAGCCTCCTACCAACATCGATGCTTCATCCGAAAGGATGTCGCCAAACATGTTTGTAGTGACTATAACGTCAAATTGTCCTGGATTCTTTATCAGTTGCATTGCTGCTGCGTCAACGTATAACTCGTTGAGACTTACATTAGGATGTTCCTTTGCTACCTTTCTACACGTCTCTGCGAAGAGCCCACATGTCTTCTTCATCACGTTGGACTTGTGCACAGCTGTTACCAAATGTTTTTTTTCCCGTTTCTCGGCAATGTTAAAAGCGTATCTGGCTATCCTCTCGCTATTGCGCCGTGTAATAATACGTAAGCATAGTGCAGTGTCTTGATCAATGTTCAATTCTAGACCCTTATAGACGCCTTCGGTGTTCTCTCTTACAATAACGAAGTCAAGATCTGGCTTCAAGACTGGAACGTTGGGATAAGACTTCACCGGTCTAATATTAGCATACAAATCAAACATGATTCTCAGGCGCACTATAACATCAGCAGCTGTTTCGCCAACAGGTCCTTTAAGACAAGCATCTGATGATTCAATGATCTTAATGGTCTTCTTGGGTAGAGCTACACCTTTTTCTGCAAAACAGGCGTCTCCGGCTTCTGCTTCCATGAAGTCAAGTTGTACGCCACTATTCCTCTGAACAGCTTCTAACACTTTTGTTGTTGCTTCAGATTGTTCAGGCCCTATTCCGTCTCCACGAATCAAAGAAATGGTGTATTTCATTCAACTTGTCCTCCTGTGCTTGACATATTCAATTAGGCCTTGATCTAATATTTCGAGTAGAAAGTCTGGAAGCGGTGTGACCTGTAAAACTTCTTTTTTTGAAAGGTTTTCAACAACGCCAGCACTAAGATTCACCCTCAGTTCATCTCTCTCATCTACGTTCTCAGAAATCCCTTTGGATTCAAGGACTGGAAGGCTAATGTTTATAGCGTTTCGAAAAAAGATCCTGGCGAAATTTTCAGCTAAAATACATTTAACTCCTGAGTATTTGAGAGCTAAAGGAGCTTGTTCACGACTTGAGCCACAACCAAAGTTACGACCAGCGACAATTATATTCATATCTTTTACTTTCTCTGTGAATGAGGGATCTAAACCTTCCATAGCGTGTTCAGCGAGTTCCTTTGGATCAGTTGAAGTGAGATATTTACCAGGAATAATTACATCTGTGTTAACATCGTCTCCGTATTTTACTGCCCTTCCATGGATCTCCAACATGATGCCTCCTTTAAGCCGGTTGGGTTATCTTTCCTGTTATAGCTGATGTTGCAACTGTTGCTGGCGATGCCAAATAGATGTCAGCTTTTGGACTACCCATCCTACCTACAAAGTTTCTGTTTGAAGATGAGATGCAAACCTCGCCTTCTGCAAGTAAGCCTAAATGTCCCCCGTAGCAAGGACCACAATTTGGGTTACAAATCATAACGCCTGCATCTATGAAAATTTCCATCAAATGTTCATTCAAAGCCGCTTTAAAAACATCCTGAGATGCAGGAATAACAAGAGCTCGAACCCCTTTCTTGACCTTCCTGTTCTTGAGAATCTCAGCTGCTATACGTAGATCGCTTAAGCGACCATTTGTACACGAACCAATTAAAGCTTGGTCGATCTTAACGCCCTCAACTTCTGATACGGATTTAACATTATCAACTGTTGAGGGACAGGCAACCATAGGTTCCAGTTTTGAAGCGTCATATTCAAATGTTTTATCATATTCAGAGTCTTCATCGTCTCTCAAATCATCCTTCGCTTGCTTGTTCAAGTAATTGTATACTTTTTCATCCGGTTCTATGATCCCATTTTTGCCACCCATCTCAACAACCATATTGCACAAGGTCAATCTCCCTTCGACACCCATGTTTCTGATTGTGTCTCCTGAAAACTTGACGCCTTTGTATATGGCTCCGTCAGCTCCAAGCTGTCCAATAGTGTAAAGAATCAAGTCTTTTGGATATACTGATTTGGTCATCTCTCCATTGAATATAATGTTGATAGCTTCAGGGATCTTGAACCACAACTTTCCTGTAAGCCAAACTGATGCCATTTCCGTTGAACCAATACCCGTAGAGAAAGCACCTAAAGCACCATAGGTAGTTGTATGGGAATCCGCTCCAACTATCACATCACCTGGCTCAACATGCTTCTCAACCATGACCTGATGACATACACCTCCACGACCCACATCGTAAAAGTATTTAATGCTCTGCTCTTCGACAAAATCACGCATTAACTTATGCATCTTTGCTGATTGTTCACTGCTCGCAGGTGCGATATGATCTATGACTAGAATAACCTTTTCTTTATCCCATACATTTTTTCCATCCATCCTCTTAAAAGATAGAACCGCTAATGGCGCAGTTATGTCATTCGCCATTGCTTTGTCTATTTCTGCTTCAACAATCTCCCCCGGATGGACTACCTTCTTTCCAGATGCTTTTGCCAATATTTTTTCGATAATGTTCACTTTGTTTTCTCCTCATCGGAGGGAGTGTACATCGCCCTAATCATTTTACCAACCTTCTCTAACTGATGCTGTCGCCACTTCTCCATCAACTTGTTCATAACTGGTCTACCTTTCTCGTTTTCCTTTATCCACTCCCTTGCAAATTCACCGCTCTGAACTCGTTTTGCAGCTTTGATCATATTCTGCTTGACATGTTCATCAATAATATTTGGACCAACCTTGATTCCTCCATACTTGGCCGTGTCAGACACAGCGTTAAGCATGCCCATAACGCCTCCCTTGAAGATCTGATCAATTATCAACTTAGTCTCATTACACGCTTCGAAATAGGCTAGTTCAGGCGGGTACCCTAAGTCAACCAATACTTCAAAGCCGTTTCGAATCAACTCAATTAAGCCACCAACCAACACTACTTGCTCACCAATCAAGTCGCTTTCTGTCTCGTCTTTGAAAGTCGTCTCTATGACACCAGCTTTTGTACAGCCAATAGCTTTAGCCATGGATAGAGCAGTATTCAACGCTTTCCCTGAGTAATCCTGATGTACTGCTACCAAAGCAGGAACACCTGCTTTTTTAAGGTAAAACTCTCTAAGGGATGGCCCTGGCGCTTTGGGGGCTATCATTATTACATCAACATTTTCAGGCGGCGTAATCTGTCTGAAGTGAATGTTGAAACCATGGGAGAAACCCAGGGTTTTACTAGGTTTCATGTGTGGTAAAATTTGTTCTTTGTAAACTTTTGCTTGTGATGTATCGGGTATTAGAATCTGTATAATGTCACCTTTCTCTGCTGCTTCTTCGACACTCATAACTTCGAAGCCATCTTTTTTGGCTTTGGAGAAGGACTTTCCACCATGTCTCAATCCAAGAATTACATTTACTCCGGAATCACGCATATTATTTGCTTGAGCGTACCCTTGACTTCCATAGCCAATTACCGCCACTGTCTTATTTTTTAAATATGAGAGATCCGCATCTTTGTCGTAATATATTTTTACCATTTTTTTCACTTCCAATCTAACCATAGATTATGCTCTAAAAGCTTTACCTCCTCTCTGAAGAGCTGTAATCCCCGTCCTAGCAATTTCTTTTATTCCAAATGCTTGAATGAGCTGGATGAACGCATTAATCTTCTCAGAGTCCCCAGTAATCTCAATCATCAGAGAATCTGGGGAAACATCAATTACATTTCCTCTGAAGATGTTTGCGTACTGTATTACATCAGACCTGACGTTTGAGTTGGCAACATGAACCTTAACAAGAGCCATTTCCCTTACCACTGATCTTTCAGGGTCTAATTTTGCGACTTTTACTACGTCAACTAATTTGTGTAGTTGTTTAGTTACCTGTTCAACTGTGTCTTCGTCTCCTCGAACTGTTATTGTCATTCGAGCTAGACCTTCCTTTCCTATTGAGCCAACCGTGATGCTTTCGATGTTGAAGTTTCTACGTCTAAACATATTTGACACTTCATAAAGAACACCGGGCTTATGCTCAACGATTATTGATATAATGTGATTATCTGTCATCATCCTTCACCCCACATTATATCGTTTAAACCAGCCCCGGCAGGCACCATAGGGAAAACATTTGCCTCAGGTGATACAGGTACATCAATAACTGTTGTAACATCACTTTTCACGGCTCTCTTCATTATTATCGGAAGATCTTTTATTGACTCAAGTCTAACTCCTTCTGCACCAAAGGCTTCACTGAGCTTCACAAAGTCAGGTACTCCTTTCAGCTCAGTTGAAGAGTATCTTCTATTATAGAACAACCTCTGCCATTGAGCTACCATTCCCAGCATCTTATTATCAAGTACAAGCACAATCACTGGAATATTCTCAGTTGTCGAGCACGCCAAGTCTTGTGCTGTCATCAAAAAGCTACCATCTCCGGCAATGGCAATCACTGGAACATCAGGTCGAGCTACTTTTGCCCCAATTGCAGCGGGAAATCCAAAACCCATTGTTCCTAAACCACCTGAACTGATGAACGTTCTAGGTTTCAAAACTTTAAAATACAAAGCTGCCAACATCTGATTAAGACCAACATCTGTGGTTATGATTGCATTTAATGACAGCGTCTTACGTAATTGTGACATTAGCTTGATTGGATTAATGTATCCATCATCATTGTATTTTTGAGACTCAATATATTCCGTTAATTCCTTTGTTCTCTTAAACCACGGAGACTTTTTCTTCTTTGACTTTTTTAGTAAACCATTATACATTTGCTGTAAAGCTATCTTTGCGTCCGCTATTATTGGCAAGGATACTTTCACGTTTTTACCAACCTCAGCTGCATCTATGTCTACGTGTATGATCTCAGCTTCAGGACAGAAACATTCTAACTTACAGGTTGTTCTGTCTGAGAATCTAGTACCTACAGCAAGAATGACATCAGCTTCATTTACAAGTTTGTTTGAGTCAGGAGTTCCATGCATTCCAGTCATTCCAAGGAACAATGGATGATCTTCTGGCATACAGCCCTTTCCCATTAGAGTGATAGCTATTGGAGCGAGTAACAATTCAGCTAACTTAATGAGTTCAGCAGAAGCTCCTGATATTATTACACCACCACCAGCAATTATTAGCGGTCTTTCAGCATTCATTAAAAGTTTAACAGCCCTCTTTACTTGAACAGGGTGAGGATCATAGTTAGGGCTATACCCTCGTATTTCAACCTTCTCTGGAAACTCCATGTCTCCTGATTCCAATTGAACGTCTTTAGGCATATCTACTAAAACAGGTCCAGGTCTTCCAGTTGATGCAATTTTGAAAGCCATCCAAATTGTCTTGGGAATTTCCAGTGCATTTTTCAATTGAAAATGATGTTTTGTTATTGGCGTTGTTATTCCAATGACATCTGCTTCCTGAAAAGCATCTTTACCAATCACTTTTCGCGAAACTTGACCTGTAAACGCTACAACCGGCGATGAATCCATGTATGCTGTTGCTATACCAGTTACAAAGTTTGTAGCGCCAGGACCTGAAGTAGCCATACATACTCCAGGGACGCCACTTGCTCTGGCGAAGCCGTCTGCCATATGAGCTGCACATTGTTCATGACGGGCCAGAATGATTCTTATGTCTGAGTCATAGAATACATCATATATTGGAAGAGTGGATCCACCTGGGATTCCAAATACATATTTTGTTTTTTCTTTCTTTAGTGCTTCAACTATTGCTTGAGCCCCTGTTAATTTAACCATTTACCATCCTCCAACAGCATTTTCACTTTTATAGAAAGTTGAAAGAAGATGTGTTTGCGGAGACCTATTGTTAACTTTTCGTGGAGAGCTTTCACTATCCAATAACGTCTGCAGGGAGAACATAACAACTCCTGTTCATCTCATCTCCTCCGCAAATATCATAATGTTCACTAAAACCAACAAACCTATATAAAAATGATTAGGTTTAAAGTGAAATCTTAAATACTTTAACAACAATATCCACGTTTCATTGCGAGGGTTGAAAATGGGGTATCGCTTTATTTGAAAATAAGTTTCCCAATAAGATCCGCTTTTTAGACACGACTCTGCGTGATGGGGAGCAGAGCCCCGGCATCTCTTTAACTTCTGAAAAAAAATTGAAGATAGCCGTTAAACTCAACGATTTAGGCGTTGATGTCATCGAAGCAGGTTTCGCTGCTGCCTCAGAAGGAGAAATTCAATCAATTAAGACTATAGTCAAGGAAGGACTTTCATCTGAGATATGTAGTATGGCTCGTGCAGTTAAAGGAGACATAGATGCCATATTGAAAAGTGAAGCCCAGAGTGTTCATCTTGTTGTACCATCATCAAACATACATTTAAAACATAAAATAAAGAAAACAGAGAAGCAGATGCTTGAGATAGCTATTGACTGCGTACAATATGCTAAGGACCACGGGCTTATTGTTGAACTTTCTGCAGAAGATGCTACTAGAGCTAACATGGAGTTTTTAAAAGAACTTTTTACTTCTGGCATTTCTGCTGGGGCCAACAGAGTTTGCGCTTGTGACACTGTTGGAATCCTTACACCAGAAAAAGCGTTCTCATTTTACTCTGAGCTGAGCTCAACACTAGAGGTTCCAGTTAGTACTCACTGCCATAATGACTTTGGCTTGGCAACTGCAAACACAATTGCAAGTTTACAAGGAGGAGCTATCCAAGCGCATACAACCATAAATGGCCTTGGTGAAAGAGGGGGCAACGCTTCTCTTGAAGAGGTAGTGATGGGACTGTACTCCTTACATCAAGTTAAGACTTTGATAAACACTAAATTGTTGTACAGTACTTCACGACTGGTGTCACGACTTACAGGTGTTCCTATTCCTCCGAATAAGGCAATCGTTGGTGATAATGCCTTTACGCACGAGGCAGGCATACACACCCATGCAATCCTTTCTTACCCTTTAACATATGAGCCTATTTCACCTGAGCTAGTTGGGGCGTTCAGGAAGTTTGCTGTAGGTAAGCATGCAGGTACACATGGAATTAAAGCCACTCTCAAAGACAGTGGGCTAGAACCTCAACCAAAACAATTGGAAGAAATATTTCGAAGAGTAAAGAAGATTGGAGATAGAGGTAAGACAATTACAGATGCTGATCTCTATGCTATTGCACTATCTGTGATGGGGTTACCGCAAACTCAAGCTATTGAAATTGACGAGCTCACTGTTATCACAGGGAATAAGGTTACCCCAACAGCTTCTGTGAAGCTGAACATAAATGGGTCTTCATTGATAGAAGCTAGCACTGGCACTGGGCCTGTAGACGCTGCAATAAACGCCATTCGAAAAGCAGTCCTACAAACAGCTGATATTGAATTGGAACAATATCATGTTAAAGCCATAACTGGCGGTAGCGATGCAGTTGTGGAGGTTGTGGTTCGTTTAAGACGTAATGACCGAGTTGTGACTGCTACTGGAGTTCACGGTGATATTGTCACAGCTAGTGTTGACGCAATGTTGAGTGGTATGAACATGCTTCTTTCTAAACATGTTAAAGAAAATCAACATAAGGTGAAAAAATGAAACTGAGAAGTGACGAAGTGAAAAGAGGTTTCGAAAGAGCACCAAATAGATCACTTTTAAAAGCTTTAGGTTTATCCGACGAGGATATCAATAAGCCTTTCATAGGCGTAGCAAACAGCTATAACACAATAATCCCTGGGCATATCTGTTTGGATAAAGTCGCCAAAGCTGTATCTGAAGGAGTGAGAGAAGCTGGAGGTGTACCTTTCGAGTTCGGCATCATTGGCATATGTGATGGAATCGCTATGGGACATGAAGGGATGAAGTACAGCTTACCATCTCGAGAGGTAATTGCTGATTCTGTAGAGTTAATGGTGCAAGCTCACAGGTTTGATGGAGTAGTGTTGGTGACAAATTGTGATAAGATCACACCTGGAATGTTGATGGCTGCAGCAAGAGTAGATATTCCTTCAATCATAATTACTGGAGGGCCAATGCTTTCCGGTTACTTTAAGAATCAAAAGATAGGTTTAATCTCAGTCTTTGAAGGCGTTGGAAAATATAAGGAAGGAAAAATATCAAAAGAAGAGCTTAAGGCGATGGAGGACGCTGCATGTCCAACATGTGGGTCATGTAATGGTTTATTTACCGCTAACACTATGGCTTGCCTCTCTGAAGCTATGGGCATGGCTCTTCCAGGATCTGCCACAGTGTCAGCTGTTAATGCAAAAAGGTTGACACTGGCTAGAGCCAGTGGAAGACAAATAATGAAGTTAATAAAAACAGATTTAAAACCTTCAAAGATTCTCACAATAGATGCTTTCAAGAACGCTATAATGGTCGATCTTGCCTTAGGAGGATCCACTAACAC
>JAGMEO010000014.1 GCA_023128135.1 Candidatus Bathyarchaeota archaeon
GGAAGAATTTTTATTATAGCTTCAACTGTCCTCGGCGCAAGATGTCGTATAAGTTCGCCTTCTGCTTCTCCTAGGTCTTTAATTACAATTTTAATTTGAGTACGTGAAATACTATTCTTAGACATCGCAACTCTACTTAGACACAGTATATTTAAGAAGTTCTAAATCTGTTTCTAACAGAATTGAAAAAAATTTAACCATAAACATTATATTTTAGATAATCAATCGTAATGAGAAAATTATAATGAAAAAAAATCAAAAAAAGGCCAATAAAATGAAGGAATTGATATGCCTGAACGTGTTCAAAGAAATTCATCTTATCTAAACGAAAAATCCTTGACAGGAACGAGAACCAGAGTTAGGGATGTAAGTCCATCGAGTGGTTTATGTTCCCTTTGTATTAAGGAGTGCCCTTTCATCTGTGACGTTAGTCTATCTGCCTTTAGAGGGCGAGAAGCACTTTATCCAGATCCGAGATATTTCGGTCATAGCACAGCAGGAGGTTTGAAAGATGGATATTTTGACTGGTCTCAAATAAACATATTACCTGCTTTAATAGGTGCCCAAGGCATTGAGGCTGATTCTGACAAGGCAATATTTCCCAAAGTAGACATTAAAAGCAATGTTGGCGGCATATCTCTCAAACTTCCAATAGTGATTGGAGCATATGGCTCAACTGAGGTCGGAAGAGTCAACTGGGAAGGCCTTGCTATCGGTGCAGCTCTCTCGGGTATCATAATAACTGTGGGAGAAAATGTCTGCGGAGTGGATCCCGGAATAAAGTTTCAAAAAGGAAAAGTTAGCTACTCACCAGAGCTTAAACGAAGAGTTGATCTCTTCAGAAAATTCTGGGATGGAAAAAACGGGGATATAGTAGTTCAAACAAATGTTGAAGATCAACGCTTGGGCCAAGACATTTACGCGCTATCAAACCTTGAAATTAACATAATTGAGAGAAAGTGGGGACAAGGTGCGAAAGCAATTGGAGGTGAAATTAGATTATGGAGTATAGAAAAAGCCATTATGCTGAAAAAACGGGGGTATATAGTAATCCCTGATCCTGAAGACAAAAAAGTACAGGAAGCTTTCAGAGCTGGAGTCTTTAGAAGCTTTGAGAGGCATAGCAGGGTTGGCATGCCAAAAGAGAAAGATTTTGTTGAGGATATAGAGTGGCTTAGAGATCAAGGAGCGAAACAGATCTTCTTAAAGACTGGTGCTTACAGACCAGCAGCCGTTGCCTTTACTATGAAAGTAGCTTCTGAAGCAGGCATCGAAGCTGTTACATTTGATGGTGCAGGAGGAGGCACTGGTATGAGCCCTGAACCTCACATGAATGAGATGGGAACACCGACCATCCTCTTAGAAGCCCAAGTTCTAAAATGTGCTCAAATATTAAAAAAGAAAGGCCGTCACGTACCTGACCTTATAATTGCTGGAGGATTCATAAATGAGAGTCAGCTCTTCAAAGCGATAGCTATGAGCAACTTCGGAGAAGGCCCATACATTAAAGCAGTACTGATGGGTAGAAGCCCAATTACAGCAACTATGAAAGCTACATACTTCACTGAAGACCCTAAGAATATACCAAAGACTTTCAAAGATCGCTTCGGTGAAGAACCAGAACAATTCTTCATTGCGACACCTGATCTTAAAGCAAAATATGGAGAACGATTCAAAGAGATTCCTTGGGCAGCGGTAGGCTTGTACTCTTATTTGAGTGAAAGAGTTGGTGTTGGATTGCAACAACTTATGGCTGGAGCAAGAAAATGGAGGCTAGACCTAATAGACAGAAGTGACATAGCGTCTCTCACAGAAAGAACAGCAAAAGCAACAGGAATAACACTGATTGAAGACGTAGATAAAGATGTCTTTGAAAGCATACTTGGCTGAAAAGCAAATTCTAAAAATTTTTCAACAATTTTTTTGAAAATCTGAAAAAGCTATTTCTTACGTAAAGCTTTCTCCACCGTCTTTGCTATGTGATTTATCTCCATCTCGCCTATACCTGGATGAACCGGTAGTGAAAAAACCTGTCTTGACGCCTTTTCAGTATTAGGCAAATTGAACTCATCGAATTGTTCACGGTAGTAAGGCATCTTATGAATTGGAACCGGATAATAAACTGCTGCACCAACTCGACGTCGATTCAAATGTTTAACAAACTTATTCCTTTTTCCACTGTTAGCGCCTTTTAGACGAACCGTATAAACATACCAACCGTGCTTACGTCCTTCATACGCCATTGGAAGTTCAAGTGATTTTATATCACTCAGTTTTTCTGTAAGAAGTGCAGCATTTTTTCTCCTTTTTTCTAGAAACTTAGGAAGCTTTGAAAGTTGAACACACCCAATAGCCGCCTCCATCTCTGGAAGCCTATAGTTGTGCCCAATCATAATGGATCTATATTCTCTGCTCTCACCATGCACTCTGATCAAGTGAAGTTTTTCCAAAAATTTCCTGTTTACAGAAGTCACCATCCCTCCTTCTCCAGTCGTCATGTTCTTACTCGCATAAAAGCTGAAACAAGCCATGTCTCCTAGAGCCCCCGCCTTTTTTCCATAATATTCTGCGCCATGAGCCTGCGCCGCATCCTCAATTACAATTAATTCATTTTTTTGCGCGATCTCATTTATGACAGCCATGTCAGCAGGTAAACCATAGAGATGAACCGGAATGACTGCTCTTGTCCTTCCTGTTATAGCATGTCTGAAAGATTCAGAATCCATACAATATGATAATGGGTCTATGTCAACAAACACAGGTTTAGCTCCAGTTAAAGCTACGCACTCAGCCGTAGCTACAAACGTGAAACTAGGCACAATTACTTCGTCTTCTGGACCTACATCAGCAGCAAGAAGTGAAGCATGTAAAGCAGCAGTTCCATTATTGAAAGCCAAACTATACTTCACACCAACGTAACGAGCGAAAGCTCTCTCGAATTGTAAGACTTTCGGACCACTTCCACTTTTATTTGTAACAATTCCACTTTTCAAGACTTCAGTAACTGCCTGAACCTCTTCTCCACTGAACAATGGCATGTTTATCGGAATTTTCTTTGTTATCTTTAAAGCCCTGACCAATTTTAACACCGTGTAAACATTAAATAATAATTTAAATTTTAGCTCTTTACCAAGTTGTATTTCATAGTGAATTTAACCTTTAAGGTTCGAAAAAATTTATATTATAACTCTAAATGCTACGTTTGTTAGATAAATTATTCACTATTTTCTTAGACGTTTAGAATAACGGAGGTTTAAAGGCTGCCAAAGAAACAGAAGAACACTAAATTAAAAAAGCGAAGTAAAGAAGAGAAAACATTGGTCATAGGACCACCAAAACTGACAAGATTTGAAAAAGCGAGAATCATTGGAGCGAGAGCGTTACAAATATCCATGAGAGCTCCTCTTCTCATTAAACAACCTGATGAAGTTAGCAATCATATGGATCTCGCTATTTTGGAATTAGAAGCAGGAGTGTTACCAATGACCATTCGAAGAACATTGCCAGATGGAACGTATCAAGATATACCCATCAACTGGCTTCAAATTGATTAATATAAACCCTCACCCAAACACATAAATATTTTACAATTTAAAGGCATTAGAACACAAATACAAGAGTGTGTAGCAAAAATGTCAAAGAAAGAAGAAGAAACGAAAAAAACGGTTAAGAAGACTGAAGCAAAACCTAAGCCAAAAGCAAAAGCTGAGGTAAAAGAACAGAAGGCTCCAGAAGTTTCTGTAAGGAAGAAAACTGAAGAAAAGAACGTAGTTTTTGTAGGTGCAAAACCAACAATGAACTATGTGTTAGCTGTGATGACAGTGTTTAACCAGGGAGCTAATGATGTAATATTGAAAGCTCGTGGAAGAGCCACTTCAAGGGCAGTTGATGTTGCTGAAGTTGTTATTAGAAAATTTTTGAGTAAGGAAGTGAAGCTCGAAGACATCACGATTGGCACTGATACTGTTGGTGAAGGTAATGACGTCAGAAACCTCTCAACAATAGAGATAACGCTAAAGAAAAAATAATAGTTTTTGTCGTCAAAAAACCAAGTCGCTGTACTTTCCAATTTTCATGTTGAAAGTAAAGTACAGATTAAGCCATGTATCTAATAAGTCAATTTCAAAAAATTGGTTGAGACACATCTGACTTTTTATCTAGAGAGGCTTTAACAAACCCATAAAAAGCTGGGTCTGGTCTGCCTGGCCTCGATTTAAACTCAGGGTGAAACTGGGTTGCAAAGAAAAAGAAGTGAGATGGTAACTCAAGAATCTCCATTCTAGTCTTGTCAATTGTGAAGCCACTGAAAACTAAACCGTTTTTCTCCATTTGAGGAATATATTTTGGGTTAATTTCATAACGATGTCTATGACGTTCCAGAATTTGTTCTGATTTGTACAGTTTGTAAGCGGTTGTGCCAGGTTTAATACCCACAGGCATACCTCCCAACCGCATAGTAGCACCTTTATAATTCAGGTTTCTTTGTTCAGGCAGCAGATCAACAACTGGATGGGGTGTTTTAGGGTTGATCTCAGTACTGTTTGCGTCTTCCAGCATACAAGAGTGCCTAGCAAATTCGACCGCTGACAATTGAAATCCAAAGCAGATGCCCAAAAAAGGAAGATCGTTCTCACGAGCATATTTTATCACAGCGATCTTGCCTTCAGTAGCTCTTTCTCCAAACCCTCCTGGGACAAGAATTCCATGATAGCTCGATAATGATTTAATCGTTTCTGGTTTCTCTTCAAACGATTCTGTTTCAATCCAGTCAATTTTTATCTTTGTGTCACACAAGCCACCAGCATGTTTCAAAGCTTCGTTAATACTGACGTAACTATCTGCAAATGTGGCATACTTACCACAAATAGCAATCTTTACTTCATGTTTCGCGTTGATCATCGATTCAACAATTTGTCGCCATTTAGACCAGGCATAATCTTTATGATTCAGCCCGAGTCTTTCACATATGTAGTTTCCAAGTCCCTGCTTATCAAGCACAATTGGCAACTTGTATATAGATTTGACATCTGGAGAAGTGAAAACTGCCTTCTCATCCACAGAGCCAAATAAAGCGATCTTCTTCACTGTATCTTTCTTTAACATTTTTCTGCAACGTCCAACAATGACGTCGGGCTGTAGACCTATTCTACGTAATTCTTGGACACTGTGTTGAGCTGGTTTGCTCTTCTGCTCATTTGTAACATCTAATATTGGAACCAACGGTACATGAACGAAGAGTGTGTTCAGAAAACCTTCTTCAATTCTCATCTGACGGAAAGCTTCTAAAAAAGGAAGACTCTCAATGTCGCCAACTGTTCCTCCACACTCCACTAGTACAGCATCAACACTGTTTAATCTTGTAACTTTTCGCATTCTATTTTTAATCTCATCAGTAATGTGAGGAATTATCTGGACACATTTGCCAAGAAAATCTCCTTTTCGCTCCTTATCTATAACAGACCCGTATATTTGACCCGTTGTTATGTTTGCCCCACGTGAGAGATTTATATCTAAAAAACGCTCATAGGTGCCTAAGTCTAGATCCATCATTCCACCGTCTTCACAAACAAAGACTTCACCGTGCTCAAAGGGGTTCATTGTTCCTGCATCAAAATTTAGGTAAGGATCAATTTTAATCGCGGTTACCTTGAATCCTCTAACTTGGAGAATCCTACCTATAGAAGCGCAGACCACTCCCTTCCCTACTGAACTTAAAACACCGCCTGTTACAAAGATGTATTTCGTCAAACGTTACACCAAAATAACAATAATACAACGCTTAGATGCATAGCAAGCTTAAATCTCTTTTTCTCGTTAATGGCTAAAAAACCTAGTGACTTTTGTATTAGGAATATAGAATTCAGCTAAACGTAGATTCTTGTTGCAAGGTGTTTAACATAGTGTTTGTTATTATTTCTTCCTAATCAAGCTAAGTTTTAGTGGAATCCCTTCTATCTCAAATTCACTTGAGAACGCTTTCTTATCCGGTTTTCCTTTCTTGAGCTTTAGCGACAGAGTCTCTGTTTTTATGTATTCCTTATGGATAGTAAAGACTTCATTGAGTGGAGGAGTCGTCTCATAGTAAGTCTCAATTCTATCGTCTATCAGGAAACCTGCTTCCTTTCTTAAGGATTGTATTCTTCTTACTATATCTCGTGAGAATCCCTCTAGTTTTAGGTCCTTTGAAATTTCGCTAAAGATCGCAACTGTTATTCCCTGCTCTTCAGCTATGACATATTTTTTCTTTGGTTTCTTCTGAATTTCTACTTCTTCTGGTAGAATTGTAATTTTCTTGTCAGCTACGCCTAAGTTTATTGCCTTTCCCGTTAGTATTAGTGAAATAGATTCCTGATCTATTTCAGCAAGAGCTTCCTTGATTCTTGAAAAGAGTTTACCATGTTTTTTACCAAGAATATTGGACAATGGCTTAATCTCGTACTCAAAAACTTGTTTCTCATCACTGGTAAGAATCAACCATTTAACGTTAAGTTCGTTTTTCACCAGCTCTTCAAGTTTTATCAACCGTTTTAGGACAGTTTCCTTGCTTATCACTACAGCTTTTAGAAGTGGTTGACGAAGTCTTATGCCCGCCTTGTTACGTGCAGAATGACCGATGCTGCTGGCCAAGATAGCTACATCCATGGCTTCCATGAGATCTTTATCTATCTTTGAAAGATCAGCAGTTGGCCAATCATTATGGTGTACACTTTTTAACATGTTAGGTTCAGTACTTCTAATCAGATTCTGGTAAAGAGCCTCAGATATGAAAGGAGTGAATGGAGCCATAAGTTTGATGAGGTTCTTTATACAGTAATAGAGAGTTGTGTAGCTAACTCTTTTATCATCATCATCTTCACTCTTCCAGAACCGTCGTCTTGAACGGCGGACATACCATTTTGAAAGATTGTCTACAAAACTTTGTATTTGTACAGCTGGCGTGTAAGGATCGTAATCATCTAACTTTGCAGTTACTACCTGAATGAGTTTATTGAGTTTCGAGAGTATCCATTGGTCAATAGGAGTGTACTCTTCAGATGTTTTCTCAGGGGTCCAATGATCCAAATTTGCGTATATGGCGAAAAAATTGGTTATATTGAGGAGGGGTATAAAGAATTCACGTTTGACTTTTTCAGCTCCTTTATAGCTAAAAAGCAGGTTATTCTCGGGTTTTGCAGTGCAGTACATCCACCTCATAATGTCAGCACCCATGGTCTCAACAGCATCATCGAACCAGATAGCATTCCCCAAAGACTTATGCATCTCCTTTCCATCCTCTGCGAGGACAAGGCCGTGCCCAAGGCACGTCTTGAAAGGAGTCACGTTCTCCATGAGAGTACTCATTGTCAACATCGCATAGAACCAGTTCCTAAATTGCCCTGGAAAACACTCTGTAACAAGGGCTCCTGGGAACCAACTCTTCCAGTACTCCTTATCGCTGCTATAGTTGAGTGTTGAGTAAGCTATTATTCCAGCGTCAAGCCAGGGATTACCGACATCATGTATACGAGAAGCAACACTATTACACTTTGGACAAATGATTTTCACCTTGTCTACCCAAGGTCTGTGGGGTGTACGCCCCTCGAATTCATCCCAGCCTTCAACAGCTCGTTCTTTCAACTCTTTCTTGCTTCCGATAACCTCAAAATGATTGCAATTAGGGCAAACCCAAATGGGTAAAGCTAGTCCCCAGTATCTCTTCTTTGATATCATCCAGTCATCCATGTTCATTAGCCAGTCTAATTCTAGGCTTAAACCAAATTCTGGGATCCACCTAACCTTTTTTGCAACTTCCATAATCTGATATCGGAGGTTGCTATGCTTCTCCTCATCGGTTAACTCTGAAAGTGGTTTGTTGAGTTTTTTACCCATTGAAATAAACCACTCGTCAACGAGTCTGAAAATGAGCTCGTTTCCACATCGCCAGCAAACAGGATAACGATGTAAATAATCCTCTTTCTTAACTAGAAGCCCTTTCTTTCTTAAATTCTCTATTATTGGTTCAGCTGTCTTGTAAACATGGGTATTTGTCAGCCATCCAAAGCCTTTTTTGAAAACCCCGTATTCATCGAGAGGGGCGATTGTGGGCATGCTGTGAAGCCTGCCCAGCTCAAGGTCTTCTTTACCACATCCAGGGGCAATATGGACAAGCCCAGTTCCCTCCTCTTCATTTACCTCATCCCACAATATCACTTTGTGAGCTTCGACGGCTCCAAATTTTTTACTAGCAGGTAACTCATCGAAAGGCCCATTGTAGACCCAGTCTTTCATTTCAGATCCTTTTAGCTCTTCAGTAATATTGTATTCTCCATCAGGGAAAACATGGCTTAGAGCATTTTTTGCAAGGTAAAAAGCTTCATTTCCTTTACTCACTTTTACATATTCTATTGTTGGATGAGCTGCAACAGCTATGTTTGATGATAATGTCCAAGGAGTTGTTGTCCATATGAGCAACGATGCGCTTCTTTGTTCTTTTAAAGGAAATTTCACTACGATACCAGGATGAATTAATTCTCGGTATCCTTCTGTTACAATCTCGTGTTGAGACAGTGCTGTAGAGCAACGGGGACACCAAGGCATGACGTCTCTTCCCTTGTATATTAAGCCACGTTCATAGCACTTCTTTAGAAAAGTCCAGATCATGTAGTTGTTCTCATCTGAAAAAGTGAAGTACGAGCCCCCAAGCTCAAGATTTCCCAGTTGGCCTACAAGTGTCTCAGCGGTGCCTGTTACTTCACCGTGGGCTCCTGGAAGGGATATCACTTTATCTGGATCTTCAAGCTTCTCTGCAAGCATTCTAAGCTCTTCAGGATCGTTCCAATCCATCCAGTATCCAAGTCGTATTGATTGTTCAGTTTGGATGGCGGCATAATGGAGAGCTCTTTGCTTGCATTTCTTGATGAAATTAGAGATTCCATAAGCTTCAATATCTCTTTTACTCTTGAAGCCAAGTTCTTTCTCAACTTCGACTTCCACCCATAAACCTTGGCAGTCGAACCCGTTTTGGTAGCGTAAGTTGAACCCCTGCATTGCTCTGTATCTTTGGAAGAGATCTTTGTAAGTTCTACCCCAAGCATGATGAACACCCATAGGGTTGTTAACTGTAATTGGTCCATCTATAAATGACCAATTTTTCTTTCCTTCGTTCAATTTCACTCTATTTTTAAAGACGTCAGTTTCTTTCCAGAACTTTAGAATTCTATGCTCTAACTTTGGAAAATTGAGTGAAACGTCTATCTCCTTGAACATTTAATCAGCCCATGACCAATGAAAGTGGAATTTAAAGGTGCTATAATATTGGCTCATAGTATTACATAAAACACAGTTAAATTTTATAGTCACCTTGCATCGTTAACACCAAGAATAGTGAATATTCTACTTTAAATAAAAACTTTGGTAAATAATCGAAAACCAAGATATTAATAAGTTTTTAATCTCTCAAAACACTTTGAATGTCCACGTTTAATTTGCTCGGCGGGAAAAAGTTGATGGGTGAAAGCCAGCATAAAGCTGCTAAAGGCATAATTAAAATTAGTGTGACTACTGACCGAAAAATCATCAGGTGGATTAACATATCAGGGGATTTTTTTTTGTATCCAGAAGACATGCTTTGGGAATTAGAAAAAAAGCTTGTGGGAGTTATTACTGATGACGTGTTGACGACTATAAGAGAATTCTACAAAGAGAAAGGTATTGTATCTCCAGGGGTCACACCAAAAGATTTTGCAGAAGCTATAAAAAAGGCAACAGGATAGTTTAGAATCCAGAACTCTAATAATTACGCGCCAAAATTCTGTAAAAGTTTGTATAAGCTCTTATTTCGCTGGATTAACTCCATTAAAAAGGCGATGATTATTATTTTGATCCATGCTTTTGAGACTGTTCCCCACACAACTGCATCTGTCAAGAAACTAGCTATGTCTGCAGGTAAAAAGGAGTAAAGAGACATATCGAAGAATGTAATACGTTGATACACTTTCAGGTATGTAACCTAGAGTGACAGCGAATAG
>JAGMEO010000015.1 GCA_023128135.1 Candidatus Bathyarchaeota archaeon
CATACACTCTCTGTAGAAGATCATCTATGAAATGGGCTGCTTTAATTAGATAATCAACACATTTTTTATTCAAAATGACATCTTGTACTTTGAGCTCGCATATTTGATTAGGGTCCTGAAGTGGTTTTCCGTCTTTATCATGAGTGTATCCAAGTTTTTTTAGTTGTTTTATTGAAGTGTTTATCTCTAATGGTTTAAAATGTGTTAATGGTGCATCTGTTGCGTCGAAGCGTATGGTCCCATCTTTATAGACAAAAAGACCATGATTAGCTCTTAAGATTCCTTTCTCTAGGGGTTCAGGCGTTTTTGTTTCACTCGTCAGACCTCTAACTCCTTTAACTAGTCCTATAGAATGAACACCAAGCTTTTTACACGCTTCATTGTAGATAGCCTTGATATTTAGAGAACGAAGATTGTAACTTACAACCTTAACATTACAGATAGGACAAACTGCTTCAGTAATTACACGATTACACTTAGGGCATGTCTTCTCTTCAACTGTTTTTTCTTTACACATTGAACAATAACGCCTGAAGGTTATGGCGTTACATTTGGGGCATCTTCTTCTCGAAACTTCGACTTGGATTTCTCCCTTTTTTATAGCTTCTAATACGTTTCTATATGGTCCTCCAGCCAAGCTTACTGGAAAGAGTGCATGAACTGGGGGAGACATTACCCTGGGTTTTGCCTTTTCAGGTCGACCCATTCTCGCACCTATGGGGGTTCCACCAACATCGCGGAAATTTATTCCAGATAGTTTTTTAATGGTCTCTAGAGTGGTCTTTTCCTTTTTTATCCTGATTTTTTTGCTATCGATTTTAAGGCAAAAAGCTAAAGCCTCAGCGTTTGCGTCAATTATGATATTACCATTAGATATTCGATGTGGAAGACGTATGCGTTCTAAAATAGACTTTAATTTAACATCCAATGGAAGCTTAAAGATTTTGATAATACCGTTCTTTGTTGTTTTATCTGATTTAATTAAACTGCTTCTAAGTTTTAAAAGTTCATTTATATCAATAGCCTTCCACAAGTAAGTATAACAAGGGTGAAGCGGTACATTCAGTAGCTTGGAAATATTCAGTGCTTCTTTAAATGTTGGTTTCGTTTCAAACGGCTTTTCTACAAATTCCTTTAAACGAGCGTGATCAATAGTAGATACTTTTCCGGCTTCTTTAAAAGAACCCTGGTAGATTGTCTTTATTTTTAATAATAAATCTTGAGTCCACCATTCTTCTACATAACCACTAGGAACCAAGGCTTTATTATTTTCTAGAAATTCACCAAAGCCTACGAGGAGGTCCCCTAAAAATAAAATTTTTTCGACGTTGTTTTTTACAGAGTGTGCTATTGATAAAGATTCTATGCGAATAACTGATCCGTCTTTAAGCTTGACGATTGGAGGCATTATTGTTTCAACAGGAAGTACTATACCTGCTTTTCCAGGCATCTCAATGCGAATTTGGGTTCCAGCCGCTAGAAAGTTTTGTAAAATAGTCATTGTAGCTGGATGAATACCTAAAGCAGCTAATCCTGTATTTCTTGCTCTGCCATACCTTAGTCTAAAACCTCCCATTCTTGAAGGAAAAGAGAAAATAGGACGTCCAGCAATTACATCTTCCATATACTGGGATTCTGGCTTTTCACTTTGTGTTTCTTTTATTTCTAGTTTTTTTAACCATTCCCACCCTTCTATTCCAAATTCATCCACTATTTTCCATATCTTTCTCGACCTTCCAAATACACCATCATTTATTACACGAAGTGCACCACCTCTTACGCTATTTGTTTCTATTCTTGGAAGGTTTTTAAAGGAGACAACTTCGACGTTGTCTGTTTTAATACCCGTTACTTCAACTGGGAGATTTCGGATTATAATTTCAATGTCTTTATCGGAAACATGATACTGGAAGCGTGACACTTCTCTCTCATAAATTCGAATTTCTTCAATAAAACGGCGAATCTCAAGGTTAATTGGTTTATACCGATCAAGACCTAACCTTCGACGTATAAAGTCGCCTATTACAAGAATTAAAGCCTGTTCGGTGCCTCCAGCTGACCGAATTGGACCTGCAAAATATATGGCGAGGTAACGAGTTTGATCCAAATTCTGTTTAATTTTAACACTAGATATTCCCTGAAGTGGTGCTGCAGTAATTCCCCCTGTGAGAATAGCAAGAGCTGTTTTTATTGCTTGTTCAAGGGCCACTTTTTCTTCCATATGACCAAATTTTGCATGGACAATTTCTTCAGCTATTTTTAACGCGGTTTTTTCAAGACTTATTTTGCCACTTAGTTCACGTATTCTTTTTGCAACTCCAGGAGGACCAACTAGTCCTTCAACCATCTCAGCAAGATCTTTAGCAATCTTTGGTTCAGGCTTTAATAAAGGATCAATCCCCGTTTGTTTTGCTTTTTTTGCAATTTTATAGAGTTCTTGCAATTTTTGTTCTATATTAATAAAGTATTTTTGATATTCTTCAGTTGCAACTAAGTCCAAGAAACAGTACCCAAAATTCCAAAGTATTAACGTACTAATAAAGACACTATTGGTAAGAATGATAAAACATAAGTATAATCTTTAATATTATTTACAAAAATTCGCTAAAAACATTCTTTTAATTATTATAAGAATTAATATTTGTAACGTCTATTTATCATGTAAATTATTTACTAAATCAGCAATTTTTTCTTTAATTAATGCTTCCTTTTCTACTATAGTGCCTGTGACAACGATATTTGCTCCTGCTTTTACAGCATTTTGGATATCTATACCTGTCCTTATTCCGCCTCCAACGATTATAGGAATATCTATGTAGCTTCTTACTAACTTTATCATGTTTGAAGGTACTGGTTTTGTGGCTCCTGATCCCGCCTCAAGATACACAAAATGCATTCCGAGATATTGTGCTGCTAAAGCATAAAGCGCAGAAATTTCTGGTTTATTATAGGGTATTGGTCTGGCTTGACCTATTATCGCTGCTGTACCTCCCTCGCCTACAATAATATATCCCAGTGGGATAGGTTCAAGGCTATATTTTTTAACTAATGGGGCTGCTAAGATTTGTGCTCCAGTTATGAAATATCTATTGGTAGAGTTTAATAAAGACATGAACCAGATGGCATCAGCATATTTACATACTCCGGATATATTTCCTGGAAAAAGAATAATTGGAATTTTTACTTTCTTTTTTATTGCTTTGATAATTTTATCTAGATTATATGGAGTGGTAAGAGTTGATCCACCAATCATAATTGCTGAGGTTCCTGCACCTTCAGCTGCCTTAGCAATTTCTAATGCTTGTTTGGGATATGTTTTCTCAGGATCTATAAGGGTCATATGAATAGGGCTTTTTTTAATTTTTTGCAGAATATATTTTTCTATTTGACACATCAAAGTCACATATCTATCTATTTAGAACAGAGTTAACATAATTATGATTTTGAAGATTCTCCATAGAAATGATCAATAAATTTACAGTACACATCAACCGGCTCATCTGATGGTGTTGATGTGAGCTCTTCTTTTAATTCACAGTTTCCACATTGAATCAAGGCCTTGTTGTTCATTATAGTGATTCCTATTGCCTTATTACCACATTTTGGACATTGAAATATTTTTGGGAGGGTCTTTCTTATTATTTTTATGACCTTTCGTTTACGTCTGCCGATGCTTGATCCCTCCCATGATCCAAGATTGTTTTTTCTGTGGTTATTATTTAATTATTTGATTATTTGTAGATGAGGTTCCAACTTTAAAATACCATTCATTGTAATGAATACATCAAATATTAAAGATAGTTGAGCAATTTCAGAAAAAAGAGGGGTGCACAGAACATCAGTTTTTAGAACCTGATCTTTCTACAGAACAAGTGGAAAGAGTTTTGAGTAATTTTCTAATTAATAGAAAAGATAATATCAATGCTTTACATGTATATAAAACGGTATCCATTTTAAAGGTTGGTTTAGTTTGGATTTTGTTGAGATTAGAGAAGAAGTAAAGAGTTGGTTAGTCACTACTTTAGAAGATCCCTTAGTAAAAACGTTAGCTGAAAATAGTCATTTGACACAGACTCAACTAGAGACGTTTCTAATTGATGTTCTAGCTGAAGAAATAATCGGACAACCCGTAGTTTATGAGTATAAATCTCGACTGCGATTAATTGGGAATGGGGTAAGTCGTGGTGCTTTTAATAGAACTCTACGTCAAGCCCAAAGGAATGTTATCCGTTCAATATATACAATTCTTTTATTAGGATATTTAGGTATTTTAGAGACGCCTCGGTTGAACAGATATCTAGAAATCTCAAAACATTTAGAAGAATATGTTAAAACTTATCGCAAAATTTGGAAACCACTTGACGATGGCGATTCTAAAGAAAAAAATATTAAAACCCTTACCTTTTTACGAAAAAAACTAATTACTTCTCTCGAAGAACTTACTATGCCAAAGATGCTTTCTAAAAGAGAATCGTCAAAATAACATGCTAATACCCAAAAATTTATCTCTATTAACTCTCCGCCTAAATTTGGAGTTGAATTATTTGGTAAGTTTAAAGTTGCCAACACCAAAAGATATAAGACATTTAAGAAAAATTGCAAAATTAACTCAAAAAGAACTGGCAAAAAAAGCAGGAGTTAGTCAGTCACTTATAGCTCGTATCGAAAAGGGTACCGTTGACCCCCGACTTTCTACTTTAAAAAGAATTTTTGATGCCGTTGTCACTGTATTCGAAAAACGTTCAGCTAAAGATGTCATGCATCGCCCTGTTATCACAATCGACGCAATGGAGCCCGTATATAAAGTAATAAGACTCATGAGAAAACAGGGAATTTCTCAATTACCTGTTACAAAAAATGGAAAAATTGTTGGAAGCATTCAAGAGTCTACATTAATTGATAAAATTTTATTTATATCGAAAAAAAGAAATATTGTATATGAACCGGTCCAAAATATTATGGAAGACCGTTTCACGATGGTCCGCCCATCATCAAATTTTGAAGATGTATTAGTAATTTTATCAAGAGGCCACCCGGCTGTTCTCGTTACGGATAAAGATAAAATTGTTGGAATTATTACAAAAATTGATGTTCTTTCTTCAACAATTCATTAAAAAAGATAAATTGGCGCCGGGGATGGGGTTTGAACCCATGCTCTCCGTCCTTCTTAATTATCAAGTCAAAGGGAGAACTGGATTTCGATTCTGGTCTTTTAAATTGTGTCCAGCGCTTTAAACCGCTCAGCCACCCCGGCTAGTAAGTTGTATTAGATTCAATTTGTCTTTAATATATTTCTTAATAGAGAGCAAGGAGGCATATTGTTAATCTTAAAGTTAGTATAACGATTAAATAATTTGTTGTTTTTGGATCCCCCATTTTTTTAATCTATTTTTTACCTTTTTTTCTATTTCTTTTATTGTCAATTTTTTAATTTCTGTAGGTTTGAAAGTCCCGATATCAGTTATATAACAATTAATTAATTTTGGTGGTGTAATATCGAAAGCTGGATTGTAAATTGTTGTATTTCCTTTTTTAGGAACAGTTTTATTTGAAATGTTTTTTTCAAGAGGCCATTGTATTAATGCTTTTTCAGATAATATCCTACGATCTTTTTTATCTTTTGCTTCTAAACGATAATAATATAATATTTCTTCTTTGTTTCTTTCCTCGATTGGAATGTTGTCACCTTTCTCTGTTTTTAGATCAAATGTGGAAACGCCTGTAGCAACATAAAAAGGTATTTTATAAGCTGAAGAAATTATTGCCACATCATGCGTTCCAATTTTATTTGCTAAGGATCCATCTTTTGAGACTCTATCAGCGCCAACCATTATCTTAGTAATATTATAACGTTTAATTGCGCTACTTATCATATTATCAGTAATAATGATTACTGGGACATTTGCTTTAAGAAGCTCCCATGTCGTTAGTTTAAATCCTTGAGATCTTGGGCGTGTCTCCTTTGAGATTACTAAAAGATCAATACCTTCAGCAACAGCTTCTTCAATCATTCCTAAAGCATGTCCACCATAAGACGACGAAAGTGAACCTGCATTACAATGTGTTAATATAACATCGCCGTCTTCTAGATACTTTCGACCTTCATGTCTAAGAAATGAACATAATATTAAATCATTAGTTAGAATAAAATCTGCTTTATCTTTAACAGCTTGAACTGCATCGTCAATATTCATTGTGTCTTTAAATTTTTGTTCTGCTGCTTCAAATGTTTTATCAACCGCCCACATAAGAGGTGCTGCTGTCGGTCTTGCCGATTTTATAATTTCACCAGCATTTTTTAATTCCGATAAAAACATTTTACTATTAGAAGCCAAGGAGTTGGCTGCCAATAGCATACTATATGCAGCAGCAATACCTATCGCCTGTGATCCTCGAACTATCATGTTTCTAATACCCGAAAAAGCTGCCTCCTTCCAATCTGCTGTCATCCATGTCAAGGTATCAAATGGTAATTTTGTTTGATCTAAGAGGATGAGTTTTTGTTTATCGTTATCAAATCTAACAGTTAATGGTATTCTAGTCTTTTGATGAACATAAGTTCCTAGTTTATTATCAAAAACTAGACCAATATCAGAAAAAACACGTTCTATGTTTATTACCATATTGATTGCCCATATTTATTTTATAATCTATATTATTGATATGATAACACATCCTTTTTACGAAAAACCAGTCAGTATCTTAAAATTTAGACCCATGATCTTGAAAGACGCCATAATTCAGATTGCCCCTTATCGATTTCTTGTTGAATTTTATCTTTCTTTTCTTTAAGCCAAACTAAACGTTTTCTTAAAGCGATTATCATCGCCTGATCATCGTCAGCTCGACCTATATATTCTTCTCGAAGCTTTCCTTTATTCCAATACGTATAATAAATATACGAATGCCCTCTTACCTTTTTCTTTACTATCGGCATTTCTCATTCCATAGTTCAATTGTTTTGTTATCACAACTATATGATATTAAACTTAATTGTTAGATGACAGTGAATAATTTAACTAACTATGATTCATAATAAACTAGTAATCTAAAATTTATACAATTTTCTTTTATTTAAATGTCTGAAAAAACAATAAATTTAGATTTAGTTGTTAGAATAAGATGTTAGATTAAGGTTTTAAGAGGAAGAATTTAACTCTGATCGAAAATATCAAAAAAGCTTTATGCATTTTAATTGAATCTGGCTATCAAGTTGATAATGAAGCTTTTATTCTTTTACAAAACGTTCAAGAAACAACTGATATAGAAGAATTGGTAAAACGCCTAGTAAATAAATTAGATCAACTTTCAACTAAACCAATAGTTATAACGAAACAATTGTTAATTGAAGAATTAGATAATTTTAAGGAATTAGAAGAGGATTTCACCAGGTCAACCCCATTTAAAACCGGGATAAAAAGTTTCCAACCCTATGCTAAAGATGTTAAATCTGAGATTAAAATAATTGCGGATCCAAAAGCACAAATTGATATGAAGGGCAAAACAGATGATTTTTTAAAATATTTCCGTAATCGTTACAAGAGAATTGAGCGGATTCTTAAAGAACGTGCGGATGTACGAGACGTTATATCAATTAGTGATGCTCTTAAGGTTTCAATAAATGAAGAAGTAAAAATCATTGGAATTGTAACTCAAAAGAGGGAGAGAAAGAATACAATATTATTACAAATTGAAGATTTAACTTCAACAGCAACTGTTTTTATATCTCCAAAAACAAACAGAAGTGTTATTGATGAAGCTGAAAGCATTCTGTGTGATCAAGTTATCTGCGTTCTTGTGAAAAAAAGTAAAAATGATCTTTTTATAGCTCAGAAACTTATATTGCCTGATATTCCGAAGAGAGTAACTCAAAGATCTTCTGAAAACATATGTGCTGTTCTTATTTCTGATTTACATGTTGGAAGTAAAACATTTCTAAAAAAAGAATTTTCAAGATTCATTTCTTGGATCAATGGCGAGATAGGGAATAATAACCAAAGAGTGCTTGCTGGAAGAGTAAAATATGTAATAATAGCAGGCGATCTCGTTGATGGAATAGGAGTGTATCCTAATCAAGAGAGAGAATTATCTATTAATAATATTTATGAACAATACGAAATTGTTGCTAGGTTTCTTGAACAGATCCCTGAGTATGTTGATATAATTGTGATACCAGGAAACCATGATGCTACAAGGCAGGCGCTACCACAACCTGCTATTCCAAAAAAATATGTAGAGCCACTTATTAATTTGGATAATTTAATTTTACTAGGGAATCCAGCTAGAATTCAATTACATGGTGTTTCTATATTGGTCTATCATGGACAAAGTTTAGATGATATTATTGGTTCAGTTCCAAAGATTACTTATCAAAATTTAGATAGATCAATTTCAAAAGCGATGAAACTTCTTCTTAGAAGTCGTCATTTGGCTCCAGTTTATGGTAATAAAACTTCATTAGCTCCTGAATCTAAAGACCAATTGATTATTGAAAATGTTCCTGACATTTTACATATGGGTCATGTACATGTATTTGGCTATGAAAATTATAGGGGAACATTAATAATAAACTCTGGAACTTGGCAAACGCAAACAGATTATCAAAGAAAAAAAGATGTCACACCAACACCGGCTATAGCACCAATAATTAATTTAAAAACTTTTGAACTATTTCCAAAAATGTTTTTTTGATATAATAAATATATGATAAATATCAAACAATGGATGAAAAGCTTTTGATTTTTAAAAAACCAAAGTTTGGTTTCTATCTTTCTGGTACCGATTTTAAACAATTGCTTAACATTGCAAAATCTGTTGAAGACGAGGATTTGATTCTATTTAGGCTCCAGATTACCTTGCATCAGCTAATTTGAAAAGAGGACATTTGAATGTATGGAGTTGTCTTACTGCGTACGCGATGGTTACTGAGAAAGTTCATCTTGTAACATTAGTAACAGATCCTTGTAGAATGCATCCCACAGTGTTAGCACAAACTGTTATTACAATAGACAAAATATCTAATGGATGAATAATTTTAGGAATTGGTGCTGGAGAAGCAATGAATTTGAAACCATACGGAAACCATATGATAATAGAGTTGCACGATTAAAAGAAAGCATTCAAGTAATGAAAGGATTATGAACAAATGAATGGTTTGATTATCAAGGTCAATATTTCAAATTATCTCCTGCTCATCTTCAAATAATTCCAGTTCAAAAACCATTTCCACCAATTTTTATTTCAGCTTTATCTCCAAATAGTAGAATAATTGCTGCTTCCGAAGGCAATGGGTGGGTATCGTTGACAACTTCACCAAAAATGATTAAGGAAGATCTAGTAAAAATTCAAAATATAGCTAAAAAAAAGAGATAAAGATATTTCGAACTTTGAAGTTGTGTTTTTTTCAGCGTTTTTTGTAGCTGATGATTATGAAGAATTTGAAAATATGGTGAAATCTAACGCACGACATGGTTTAGCGGTATGGCCTAAGAATTTAATACGCTTGGTTATAATTCTCGAGATGAATATGATTATTCTAATATTATTCCA
>JAGMEO010000016.1 GCA_023128135.1 Candidatus Bathyarchaeota archaeon
CTTCAAGCTGCCATTGCATGTAATCATAAACGTAAGATTCCAAAACGTTGGAAAGAATCATTAGAAAAGAAAAGAGAGCGCATCAAGATACTAAAGGAGAAAGTTAAACTAAAGAAGACTGATAAGTCCAAGGTAAGAGCGCGTGAAGCGCTCAAAAAAGCTCGACTGAGACTTAAGCTTATGAAGGTGACAAAAGACTATAATTTAGGCACATCTTTAAAAAGCTACATTGATCCCCACATTTATTATAGTTGGGGTAAAAAGGTAAATTTTGACTGGAAACTTTATTATCCAAAGACGCTCCAAAAGAAATTCAGCTGGGTAGATAAATAAATTTCAAAAAGTTGTTAATAGCTAATAGCCTGGATTATTAGTGTATAATTTTATTCTATAGAGATTAGAAAATTCAATAGTTTTTCCAATTTTTCCCTTTTATGAGGAAATCTAAGTGTTATTGGCGTGATAGAAATCACCCCCTCATTTTTAATGGTGTATACGTCTGTTTCAGGATCATTGTCAGAATGGTGTTCTCCATTACATTTTACTATGTAGTCATCTTCATGTTTAACGTAGATGTCTTTATAGCCTAAATAAGACATCTTTGTGATCTTCATTTTTTTTGGATCTGCTTTTTCTGGTATATTTATGGAGATTACATCAACGTCTTCAGGCATACCATTATCTAAAATGTACTTTGCTGTTTTTCTGGTTATTTCAGCAGATAACTCCAATTCTTCTAGTGATAGTTTGCCTTCACTGTTTATTGAAGGGAGCTCCAGAACAAAACTTGAAATAGCTATGGCTGGAACATTGTGAATAGCAGCTTCGAATGCAGCACCTAAAGTTCCAGAAGATAATACATCGTCAATATTCATGTTGTGACCTAAATTTATGCCTGAAACGAGGAGATCTGGTGGCTTCTTAAATATCTTATATAAACCAAGTAGAACAGCGTCCGCCGGCGTCCCATCGATTGTATAAGCTTCTGAACCATCTGACAAGTGTACCTTTGCAATTTTTATTTTTTCATGGAAAGTTAAGGATTTTCCAGCTCCACTTGATTTATCCACGGGAGCAACAACAACAGTTTTTCCTATTTTATCTAATTCCCTTTTTAAAATGAGAAGCCCTTTTGAATGAACGCCGTCGTCATTAACTAGTAGTATTGTTGGCATACTCTTTCAGCAACTACTTCCAAATGATTAATTACCTTAAGAAGTAGAAGGATTTAGATATTTATGGTTCTCCACCGAAAAATTAAGATGTGTATAGAAAATGCTTGTAGGTGTAATTTCAGACACTCACGACAATTTGCCTTTAATTGATAAAGTTGTTCAGAAGCTAAATAAGGATAAAGTGGAACTTGTATTACATGCAGGTGACTATGTAAGCCCTTTTGTACCTCCTAGATTCAAATCTTTAAAAGCTAAACTCATTGGCGTTTACGGAAACAATTGCGCTGAAAGATATATGTTAAGGAAGCGTTTCGAAGACATTGGAGCCGAGTTGAAAGGCTTCTTTGCTGAGATTAATATTGACGGGCTCAAAATTGCATTATTACATGGGCATGAAAAAGAACTACTGAACTCAATAATAAACTCTGGAGCTTATAATGTTGTAATTCATGGTCATACTCACAAAGCGGAAGTTCGTACCGTTAATAAAACTTTGATCATAAATCCTGGAGAGGTTTGTGGTTATTTGAGCGGAGAATATACATATGCTTTGTTTAATATAGAAAAGTTTGATGTCAAAATAGTTCAACTTGATCATTAAAATAAAAAATTTTTAGATAGCGTTCAGAGGCTTAATTTTGATTGTTAAAATATACTACTGGAAAGTCAAAGAAAGACGGTGTGGAAGAGATTCAGGTTTCAACAGATTTTGGAAATGACGCTGCAAATAAATTATACGAAAAAACGGTTTTGTTAAAAGATTGGTCCTTTTTGAAAAGGAAATTTAATTTCATATGATTTTATAATTTTTTAAAAATGTTTTTGTGTCGAGATGCGGCTTGTACCTTTGGACGAATATATCTCCACAGCCAGTTAACGAATTCTTGTATGTTCTTTGTTTGGATATAGACTTCACCTGGTCCTTCGACTTCTGTGATTAATCCTTCACCACCAAGAATCGTAGATTTTAATCCTCCAAACATTCGTACTTCATAATTACATGTATCACTTAACGCTGCAAGATGATAGTTATCTACAATCAATATTTCTCTAGGCTTTAGCTCATGTTTGTCGATGGCACCAAACGTATTTATAAAAACATCTCCTTCTCCAATTGTTTTTATCATGAATAAGTTCTGTCCAAAAAGACCTTTTGTGAAACCCTGCCACTTTGTATCTAACGTCACCCCCTCAGTTGAAGCAATATAACCAGCACTTTGAACAATAAATCCCTTATCCGGCTTTACCTCTAGACAAGTTATGTCGCCAAGAGGGGCTGATACAAACCCGACTTTCCCCGTCGTTTCTTGAGCTATATAATCGTTGACGAATAATGTTTCTCCGCCTAGTAATGAAACTTTAATTGTTCCCCAAATCCCAGATTTTTTCATTCTTGTACGAGTTTCAACCTTGATATTACCACTCATATAGGTCATTGATCCAGCTTCGGCTGTAATATGACTTCCCACTGGAATTTCCACCTCTAATAATGAGTAAGATGGACGATACTTTATTTCATACTTTAAACTCCCGCTTGTTCCTTTTACTGCCCTTAAAGGCACCCCACAATGTGGGCAAAATTTGCTTCCAGAAGGAACCTCAAACCCACAATTTTTACACTCCATCACATTTTTCCTCTTAATAGCGCTCTAGTACAAAAATAATAGTTTTGAACATTTAATATTATAGTTTTATCAATCACTCGATTTCTGTTGTACGTTTTTCTCTATAATCTATAATTACGTTGATATTTCCCTTGAGTTCATTATCTAATTCAACATCACCTGTATCCACTCTTAGATTTTGTATTTCTCGCATCTTATGTTTTGTTGCGATTACAATTATATTGTCAACACCAACTTTTCGAATAACGACAGGACTTATTTGCTGATTACCTCTTCCAAATATAAATCCCTGTCCACCTATTGGTGTTATTATGATCTTTGCGTTTTTTTCTTCAATATTCTTTAAGATCTGTTTTTCATTTACGTCATGTGCAATTATTTTCTTATTTAAGAAAAGGTCTGTTCCTAAGAGGGTCTTTTTTTCGTCCAGAAGATCAGCGATTGTACGCGTTGTCGTTCCAGGACCTACAACATAAATCACATTTTTTTTCATCTCTTCAATTATGTAGATTGCAATACCTGCTTGGTTACGTATCTCAATTTCAGTAGATGGGCTAGCTAACTTTGAAGTTTGAATCAGTCGTGGTTCGTAAGGTACCAGCATATAACCGTAAAGCTTTGAGGACAATTCTCCCCTCCGATAAGCTTCTTCGTCAACATCCATGACTTCTGCTTCTCTAAGAGGTATTTCATTAAATAAGTACCTCATCACTATTCTGGCTGCGGCACGAGGATTAACTGCAAAGACAGCACTTTGCATTTTAACGCCTGTTGGAACCCCTAATACAGGCATCTTTGTATCAACAACATCTAAAATATCCCGTGCAGTTCCATCTCCACCGCAGAAAACTAAAACATCAACATTTTTTTCATAAGCGCTTTTACCAAATGCTTTTGTGTCTTCGGCGGTAGTTATGTTCTTTCTCTCACTAATAACTAAAAAAGAGAAACCTTGATTCTTTGCTTCCTCTTCACCCATTATTCCAGAGCCAGCAATGAGGCGAATCCCTCTTTTCATTAGTTTTAACTCAGAAAGGAACTCTTCTGCTCTAGCTGGTGCTATAGCTTTTGCTCCAAGACTAATTGCCTTTTTTAATATTTCTTGGCCATCCGTGCCTTTTAAGCCAACAGCTCCCCCCATTCCAGCAATAGGGTTTACGACAAAACCAATAGTCTTCATAAAACCTTCCTTTTTTCACTCAATAGTTTCACTAACATAAATAACTTGAACATCTTTCACGTTTTGAACATTTTCGAACGCTTTTATTTACACCAAGACATAAATAAATGAACGTAAACGCTCATTTATATGCACATAAGTTTTAAATATTACGTATTTCAACAATAGTGAACTTAAAAACAAGGAGAATGTTGTTAAATGCCATCTCATAAAATTTTGTTAGATGAAGAAGAAATCCCCAAAAAGTGGTACAATATTCAACCAGATCTTCCAGAACCATTACCACCACCAATTAATCCAGCTACTAGAGAACCAGTAAATCCAAAAGATCTCGAAGCTGTTTTTCCAAAAGAATGTATCAAACAAGAAATGAGTCAAGAACGGTGGATAGACATACCGAAAGAAATACTTGAAATCTACCGTTTGTGGAGACCAACACCTCTTTACAGAGCAATTAACCTCGAAAAAGCTCTCAAGACCCCTGCAAAAATATATTACAAGTATGAAGGCGTTAGTCCTCCTGGCAGTCATAAAACAAACACCGCCATCGCTCAAGCCTACTACGCTAAGAAGGAAGGCATGACGAGGATTAGCACAGAGACTGGCGCAGGTCAGTGGGGTTCTGCGTTAGCATTTAGTTGCAATATACTTGGAATGAAGTCCACCGTCTACATGGTAAGGGCGAGCTACGATCAAAAACCCTATCGAAGAGTCATGATGGAGACTTGGGGCGCCGAAGTCTATGCAAGTCCCACTGACAGGACTGAAGCTGGTAAGAGCATCCTAGCGGAGGATCCGGACAGCCCAGGAAGCCTTGGAATAGCCATAAGCGAAGCCATAGAGGACTCGCTTAAAGACGAGAAAACCAAGTACACCCTTGGAAGCGTACTGAACCACGTTCTACTGCATCAGACAGTCATCGGATTGGAGACCAAGAAGGCGATGGCTTCATTAGAAGAATACCCTGACTCGATCTTCGGATGCATAGGCGGAGGCAGCAGCTTCTCTGGCCTATACTGGCCCTTCTATTACGATGTGGCCTCAGGTAAGGCTCCTAAGGATGTAGAATTCATCGCCGTCGAATCCACCGCATGCCCAAAGGTGACGAAAGGATATTACATATACGACCATTTCGACGTCGCTAGGATGACGCCGATGGGTAAGATGCACACTCTAGGTCACATGTTCGTGCCCGCGCCAATTCACGCGGGTGGCCTACGCTACCATGGAATGGCGCCAACCCTCTGCTTGCTGAAGCAGAAAGGAATCATGAAGAGCAAAGCCTATAATCAAGTGGATGCGTTCAAGGCAGGACATCTATTCGCTAAGACCGAGGGTATAATATCGGCTCCTGAACCTAACCATGCCATCAAAGCGGTAATCGATGAAGCTCTCCGATGCAAAGAAACTGGCGAGGAAAAGACTCTACTGTTTCTACTATGTGGACATGGCCACTTCGACATGCAAGGCTACGACGACTACCTACATGGCAAGCTTCTTCCATACGAGTATCCACAGAAAAAAGTAGACGAAGCTATGCAAAAACTAATCAAGATCTATCCATGGTTGAAAGAGGAAATCAAAAACTATCGGTAAAAGATAGGGAAACCCTTTTTTCTTTGAATTCCTTCTAAGCTTGGGCAATTTGCCATATATTTATGTTTATCAATAATGCACTTTTAGAATTACATTCAGAGATTATTTGACAACTACTGTTTTATAGGAGTTAGGTACATAAATGTACTTAAGAGGAGTTTTATGTGGAACAAAGTAATGGAACATCTAAAGGGTCATCCTGAACGCCTTTCAGTGGCAAAGGTTTTAGTGGAAAATGGCTTCAATATACGGAACTTTAAGATCTATTGTAATGACATCATTGAAATTCCTCCCGTTAGAATAGGCAGAGTTGTTGGAGTAGATAGGAGAACCGTGAATGAGACGGTAAAATCCATAGAAGAAAACCATGAGTTAAAGACTCTATTTACAAATATACGTTCAGCTGGCTACTCCTTAAAGGAGGTCGCAAGACACCTAAATATGGGTGTATTAGAGATTACACCGATTAATGCAAAAATCCCAGGAATCTTGGCAAAGTCAGCTTCACTTTTAGCAGACAGCGATATAAGCATACGTCAAGCCATAGTAGATGATCCTGAACTCTCTCCTGAACCTAAACTAACACTTATCGCTGAGAAAAAAATTCCTGGGGCCTTAATAAACGATGTTTTAAAGATAAAAGGTGTGAAAAAAGTCTCTGTATACTAGTTTTCATGGTATTTTTTTTCTTTGGTGCAGATTTTTGCGTATTCATGTACTTACCAAACCTGGTTCAAAACAAAACTTGATTGAAAAAATTGGAGAAAACCTATACTACGTTAACCTGAAAGCCCCTGCAAAGAAAGGAAAAGCTAATGCGGCTATAATAAAACTGTTATCAAAATATTTTAATTCAAAAGTAAAAATAGTTGCAGGTTTTAAATCAAAAAATAAGATAATTGAAATAGAAGAATAAGAAACCTTTTCTAATTGCTTATTTTTAATTGATAATAATTGTGGCTTATTCATATAAAAAATAATTATCTAATAATGGTTTTAGAAGATTTCGAGAAAAAAATAACATTTGCTATGAAAAGAATTATTATTCCAAAATTAATATATCTCAGAATAGGAGTGTTTGGTGAGGATTAAAATGAAGGTTCCAGATGAAGTAAAAGAATTATTTAAGACTAGAGGTTTGAAGAAAGTTAAAATTGAAGAGAATGATGGCGTATTTGATATTTTTGCTTCTGATCATGAAACAGAAGAAGACGTTCTTGTACGTGTAGTCACAAAATCAAGGTTTAAGTCAGATAAGATAAGTGTAGAGCAGATTCGAAATATGTGTAAAACTTTAGAAGCTGATAAGAAAATAGACAAAGGCATTATTATAGGTAAAGGTTTAACATCATCTGGAAAGAAAGTGCTTGAAAAAAGTAAGATTGAATGGATTAATTTGGACTCGCTAAGAACATTCAAAATCTTTGACCATTTTTTGGTGCCCGTTCACGAGATGCTTCTCGAAGAAGAAGCTGAAGAACTTCTGCAAAAGTATCACATAAAAAAACATCAACTACCTTTAATTAAAAAATCTGATCCAGCGGTAAAGGCAATAGGAGGAAAACCAGGAGACATCATTAAGATAACTAGGAAAAGTCAGACAGCTGGAGAAGCGGTAGTATATCGATACGTGGTAAAATAGTAATGAATAAAACACTGCTACTCTATCGCTTTTAAAAATGTGATTTTTTCTTTTTTGAGTTAAAATACCAAGATGATTTGGTGTTATAAGTTTTCTAATTTTGTTGAATTCATTTAAATCAGCTCTCTATATAATCAACCACAATAAATCACGAAATGTCGTCGTCGGATGAAAAAATTTCTACCAAAAATGGCAAAGGGATTGTATGTGGTGCGGGGGGTGGGATTCGAACCCACGAAGGCCTACGCCAGAGGATCTTGAGTCCTCCCCCTTTGGTCGATTTTTCTTTGACCTGGCTCGGGGACCCCCGCATTAATATAAAATTTTGTATCGTTGAATGTAAGTTTTAAATCTTAATCATTAAGTGCTTGTCCAAATGTATGTTTGTGTAAAATACTAATTTTTTCAGGCTGTATTCTAAAACGATGTTTTTCATATTATCTCTGTGCCAATCTTTTCGCCTTTGATTACTTTCTCTATGTTTTCTATATTTGTACCGTCGATTATCCATGTTGGAATTTTTGAACGTTTCACAATTTTCGCTGCTACGGGGTCAAAGAGTTGATAGTTTCCTGCTGAGAGTTTAGGAGAAAGCATCATTTGAAGCAATTTTTCGGCTTTGATTTTATCTATTTTCTTTGCCTTTAGATTCCTTTTAGGGTCATCTGTGAATACTCCCTCTACGTTTGTTGCGTTTATTAAAATATCTGCGTTAATTGCCTCTGCAGCGACTGCAGCTACAGCGTTAGTTGATTGACCTGGTTGGAATCCTCCTAGAATTACTATCTTATTAGTTTCAAAAGCGGTTCTCAACTCTTCAACGCTTGTAGGTGTTTCTAGAAACGCGTCTTCTTGAAGCTTGGCTATGATTAACCTTGCATTCAATCTTGAAATTATAATGCCAATTATATCACAGATGGCTTCGGATTCTCCTAAAGCCCTTGCTGCATTGATATATAAGCGAGCTGTCTCTCCTCCCCCTGTTATAACGATTAGCCTGTGACCAGCATTTTTAAGTTTCATAAGAAGTTGAGCGTAGGAGGAAATAATCTTTATATTTGGTTTTGAAGGAAATGCATGACCTCCAATCTTTAAGACTATTTTCAAGAGAGATCCCATCAAATTTTTACATGTTAAAATATATAAACTCGCACAGTAGTTAGGTTCAACGAAACCCTTCTTAAACAGTTTGTGATCTCTATGTCGGAATTTAAAGACTCACTTTCAAAGTTCAGACTAAAGAGATCGCTCGAAATCTTAGCATCTAAGAAAGGGCAGCACACAGAACTTGTTACTATTTATGTTCCACATGACCGTCAAATAAGCGATGTTATGAATAATCTTAGACAGGAACTTGGCACTGCCTCCAACATAAAGTCAAAGACTACAAGAAAGAATGTTCAAGACGCTATTGAATCTACTTTACAACGTATAAAATTATTCAAGAAACCTCCCCAAACAGGTCTGGCGATATTCAGTGGAGCAATACCTCAGAACGGACCTGGTAGTGAGAGAATGGAAGTTTACGTTGTAGTTCCACCTGAACCTATTAACTTATATTACTACCGATGTGATAACCGTTTCCACATAGAACCATTAAGAGAAATGCTGAAAGAGAAAGACACGTATGGGATACTTGTTTTAGATGGTAGCGGTGCTGCCTTTGCAACACTCAAAGGTATAACCTTGGATATTGTCCGAAAAATCACATCTGGTATTCCTGGAAAACATCGGGCTGGAGGCCAATCCGCTAGACGGTTCGAGAGACTTCGAGAAGCAGAGGTTAACGAGTATTTCAAGCGCATTGGGAAATATGCAAACAAAATCTTCCTTAAAATTCCAGATCTTAAAGGTATAATCCTAGGTGGGCCAGGTCCAACAAAATACGATTTTGAAAAAGAAAACTTGCTTCATTATACTCTCAAAGACAAGATTCTTACAACTGTTGATACCGCATATGTGGGAGAACAAGGAGTTGAGGAACTTGTCGAGAAATCAACTGACATACTTAAAGAGGTTCGATACTTTGAAGAGAAGAAATTAGTTCAAAAATTTCTTTACGAAATTGGCCACGACACAGGTCTTGCTATTTACGGAGAGAATGAAGTTCACAAAAGTCTTGAAAAGGGAACGGTTAGTCTTCTTCTACTTTCTGAAGACTTGGTTAAAAAACGTGTAACAATTAAATGC
>JAGMEO010000017.1 GCA_023128135.1 Candidatus Bathyarchaeota archaeon
GGTCCAGGCGTGTTAGTGGATCCAGAGGTCTTTCTTAAAGAGACGGCGGAATTAAATGCTGAGTCAAGGGTTGGAGTTGACCCACAATGCGCAATAATTGAAGCCCAACATATTGAAAGAGACCGAGGATCTGACTATCTTAAGAAAAAGATTGCAACAACTGGAACCGGATGTGGACCATGCAATGTTGACCGAGTTGGAAGGACAGCAAAACTTGCAAGAGACATCCCGAAACTAAAGCAATATTTAACTGATGTGGCTTTTGAAACGAACACCGCAATAAAAGAAGGAAAGAATGTAATAATCGAGGGTACACAAGGAACGTTCCTAAGTCTTTTCCATGGAACATATCCTTACGTGACATCAAAGGATGTGACCGCTGGCAGTATAGCTGCAGATGTAGGGGTTGGACCTAAAGTAATCGATGAAGTTATTGTTGTCCTTAAAGCCTATGTGACCAGGGTTGGAGGAGGCCCATTAAAGGATGAAATCACAGAAGAAGAAGCAGTGAAAAGAGGATGGTATGAAGTAGCAACGGTGACTGGAAGAAAGAGAAGAAGTGCACCCTTCGATTTTGATCTTGCAAAACGATCTGTAATGCTCAACAGCGCAACTCAGATAGCGATAACTAAGCTTGACATATTATTCCCAGAATGTAAAAGAGCTAAGAATTTTGGGGAAATTCCCAAAGAAGCGGTGAAATTTATTGAAAAAGTTGAAGATTCTGTTAAGACGCCTGTAACCTTGCTTGGAACAGGACCTTCTGTTAATGAAATTATCGACCGACGAGAAATTCTAACTTAAACCTTAAAGAACTTATTTTTCCAAGGATAGAAAAATGAAACTTCTAATCACTGAACCTTTCAATCTGTATCACACCCTTGGGTGTGGACAGGTTTTTCGTTGGAAGAAGGTTAACAACTGGTGGTACGGCGTTGTTGGTGATAATGTTATTAAAATCAAGAAGAACGGAAACCAACTGGTCATTAATTCTCATCGTGAAATTAAAGATTCAAAGTTTATAGAACGTTATTTCAGGTTTGATGACAATCTTCAAGTTATTTTTACAAAGATAAATAAGGACAAGTTTATTGATGAAGCAATCCAGAAAAATAAAGGACTTAGAATAATCAGGCAAGACCCTTGGGAGTGCTTAATCTCATACATATGTGCTACAAACGCAAACATACCGAGAATCAAAGGAATGATCGATAAAATATCAAGAAAGTATGGCCAGAAAATAACTTTTGACAAACAAGATTTTTACACCTTTCCCACGCCAACGATTTTGGCTAACACCACTGTCCCGGAATTATCAAAGTGTAATGTGGGCTACAGAGCAAGATACATTACAGAAACTGCTAGAAAAATAAACACAGAAAAAGTTGACATAAACAAGCTTAGGAATCAAGACTATGAGAAAAGCAAGGAAATTCTGCTCTCAAAAACAAAGGGAAAAAAGGTTTTACCCGGCGTAGGATCCAAGGTCGCTGACTGTGTATTACTCTTCTCAATGGAAAAAACTGAAGCTTTCCCCGTAGATACATGGATGCTGAAGGCGATCTTAGAATTTTATCACAATCTCTTTGACCCATCTTTCATAGCTCTTCTAAAAAAGAAAGAAAAGACTTCCGTTACCACGAATGAGTACGAAACGATCTCCAATGTCATGCAACTATATTTCGGTAAGTACGCAGGATACGCACAAGAATATCTATTTCACTTCATAAGGTCAAGAAGATGAAATGTGAAGGTAATTGCTAATTTACTTGACCGTTTTTTCTGCAAATGTAGTAGACATGTGGAAACACATGTCTCAAGACACTATTACTGCTCCAAACGTCTAGACTTGGTGAAAAAGACCAGAGACTCTTTCTAAGAATCAAAGGTAGACTGTTTCTATAAAGTAAATTACAAATCTGTTCTTCAGGCATAACGGAAACGTGTGTTTTATCACTGTCAAGAAAACCCAGCAGATTCATGATAACGTTTTTTATGGGAATCTGAAGAACTAAAAGACCATTCTTCCTTAAGACCCTTGAAATTTCTTTAACGCAAAAATTTATGTTTGCAACATGCTCCAGAGTGTCAAAGGAAGCAATTACATCGAACTCTTCATCTCTGAATGGTAAACTTGTGTTTATGTCCCACACTTCAAGTTTGGCCTCAGGGCAGTTCCTTTTAGCTTGCTCTAAAGCAAACTTTGAGATGTCAAGGCCGTATACATTAAAAGAATTGGTTGCTCTTTTTAAAAAATATCCATAGGCACAGCCAAGCTCTAAAAGATGCCCAGCCTGAACATAGTTAAGAATGGGATTCAACCGTTTAAGCCAATATTGATCATCATCCATCTTTGTGTAATCTCTATAATTAGACCCATTACCACTAAAGTATTCCTGATCAAAAGAAGAGGGGGAAGACATATTACCACTTTAGCTTTGACATACACATGTTTAGATTTGATTTGGAGCCCCAGGCGGGACTTGAACCCGCGACCTATTGCTTTCTTTACCTCATACAAGGCAATTGCTCTAGCCACTGAGCTACCAGGGCGCTAATATTCAGACTTATTGTTCAGTTGAATTTCTATATTTATTATCCGTTTTTGCAGGGTTTTATTCCTTTCTTACACAAGTACCTAATATCGAAAAGCATTGCTTTTTTAATTATAAATTTAACCCTCTTCAGTTAATGAACGCAAACAAATATTTTATGAACAACTTCCACTCTCTTTCATTTGCCGCGGTAGCTCAGCCTGGTTAGAAGGCTACATGCTTGACTACAGCGCCGGACTCATAGGAATGAAAAAATCGGCTCTTCTCTAAGAAATCCGGAGATCGCGGGTTCGAAGCCCGCCCGCGGCACTTTTCTAGACAAGAATCTAGATTTAAATCAATGTCTTGATAGACGACTTTTCCAGAAGCGCGACTTTGCTTAAATCCAGTTCTGATTCTATCTTAACTAGTTGAGGAAGTTTCCCAAAGGTTCCAATGCAGTCTTCCCGAGTTATTATTGTACCTCTTATGGTTTGAAGAGTTTCTGCGTGTTTTAAACCCACTTGTATTGACTTTTCAACATCCTTACCTTTTACCGCGTTGCATATGGCGGTCGCAGCGCCATCAGCTAGCGCTGCTGTATCAGCAAACACAGTCACAGAATCCGCTTTGCCAAAGCTTAATGCATGACCCACTGTTGCAGAGCTAGTTGCAACTCCAATTGGACAGTCTAGTGGATTTATCTTGAAACCTATAAGTTTAGACAGGGGAGTTTTACCAGCGTAAAGACCAATGTTGAATTCTTTTTTAGAAGACGCAGCTATCTCTCCTCCATCCTCAACTATCGCAATTTCTGCTTTTGAGGTTAACATCGTTTCTAATGCAAGATCAGCTAAAGCACCAGCTACAACAGCCATTGGACCCACACCTACAGCATCTGCTACAGCAGACATTATCTTTACAACTCGGGGGGCGTCATCATCAATATCGATTGGTTCTAAAGCTTTTAGAAACATAGGGTTAGAAATAATAAACCGATCAAGCTCTAATCTATGACGCAAAACTGTATCAATAGCGTTTTCGACAGCACATTTACTATCACTCTGAAAAAGAATGCTTGACTCTTTGAACTGCTTTCTTACCTTTATGACGTTCCCATTCACTGGTTATCCCTACAGCGTATACAATGAAGAGTTCATTATTCAAAATCTATCGATCCAACGAAAAGAATAGTAGGATTCTACGAGAATGTTAGTTAGAGGTTCATGTTATTACGGATTTAAAATTCTGTTAATGCTGATGTTTCCATCGCTCCTAACTTCTACTTCGAATTCGTCTCCTACTGTGTACTTGTGTTGTAATTGTTCCCATTCACTTGTAGACAAGAAGAGAATGAGCCGGTTAGCATATCTGCGTAAGTGCGATTGAAGCTCTGGAGGTACAATAACTTTCACCATTTCCCGGCCTGTTCGAATTGCCTCAGAGATCTCTCGTGGAACGGTTGCAGGAACCATTGTTGGAATTTTTGGTGGTCGATATCCAAACTCAACTGAGACATACTCGTTTCCTTTACTATCAAATGTTGGACGTATTGCAAACACCTTCATTGTGAATTTTATGTTGTCAATCACTTCAATTCCTCACTAAGAGAAGAACTAGAGAGTCTAACTTAATTACTTTCTCTCAATCTTTTTTATGCCAGTTTTACTTCCTACATAGACTAGGTCTGCCATATCGATAAAGAGACCATTCTCCAGTACTCCTGGAATCAGCTTTACATGTTCTCTCAATTTTCTAGGATCATCTATTGGTCCAAAGTCCACATCAACAATATAATTATTATTATCTGTGATCAATGGCTTTCCATCTTTTAATGATCTGAGAAGGGGGGTTCCGCCCATCTCTTCTAATCTTTTAGACACTTGTGATAGAGCAAATGGTAAAACCTCAACTGGCACCACCATGTCAGTTCCGAGTTTATTCGTAAGCTTTGTATCATCCACAATAATCACCAAAACATTTGATAAATCATCCACAATCTTCTCCCGCGTTAAAGCAGCTCCAAGCCCCTTTATCAAATTTAAATCTGGATCAACCTGATCAGCCCCATCAATGGCAACATCAAGATACTCTACAACATCTAGATTGGTTAATTTGATACCTTCTTCAATTGCCATCCTCTCAGCCTCACTCGAAGTTGCTATTCCTTCGATCTTTAAATTCTCACAACGAATTCTTTTCCCAATCTCACGTATCGCATAAGCAGCTGTTGAGCCGCTACCTAAACCAACCACATCACCATTCTGAACATGCTTCACCGCCTCTATCGCTACACGTTTCTTGGCGTCTGCCCTCCAGCTCACGAAATCTCCCTCTAGCCCTCTAAATCCATCTTTTCAAGTTTCTCAAGAGTCTTAAGTACTTCCGCCTTTATTTCTTCGATTCTCTTCTCCGCCATCGACTTAACTGATTTTGCGCTTTTTTTTGAAGACACGCCCTGTGCTTTCATATCAATGTCTTTAGTTGTTTGAGTGCCTCTCAAAAACTTTACAAATCCTTCCTTCGGCATACCCTCATGTCTCACCATGGCATGTAAATTCTTGATAAGTTGGTCTCGCTCTATTTTTGTATCAAGTTCAATCATTTGATTTCTATACTTCTCAACAAGCTTCTTCCGCTCTTCTTCAGAAATTTTTCCTTCAGACTCAGCCTCGTAAAGATGAGAAATCGCGTAATCAACGATTTCTCTTTCAACCTCCAAAAGCCTAATTTCATCTTCAACCTTTTTAATATCTTCATCATCAATCATAGTTTCATAAAGTTCAGAACTTTCTCTTTCCAACGTTTTTGCATCCACCATTCTTTTAGCTCCTTTTTTTCGAAGCATATATACTGTGATCATAACGACTAGTGCAACAGCGCCAATTACAAACATCAAGTTGTTATCAATCATCAAACCACCAATGCTAAGGAAGACAACTTCTAATTACGTATAAACGGTAAATAACATTTCGTAAGAATAAACTATTGCATTATATAATCCAAACGTTCAGATTGGTAACCAAATTTATAAAACTTAAAAATAAATCCTTTTTGAAATGAAACCATGCCCTGGTGGCCTAGTATGGTGGGGCAACGGCTTGGTATACCTAAATCCAAAAAGCCGTCGGTCGCGGGTTCAAATCCCGCCCAGGGCTCCAGAAAAATCAGAAAATTCCCAAAACAGATGTCAGCATATAAATTAGAAAAATCAAGTAAACTAGTATAATTATCAAGATGACAGCGTATATCCAAGGTGAAAGTGGTTTTCTCAATTTAGTTATACACCTTTCGGAATGCCCTAGAAAAATTTGTTTTTAATAATCTCTTAAAGGATTCGGTTGCGATATTGATTGAGTGTTAACGATCAAATAGATAATTTTCTCGTGTGAAATTTGTAGCGAATAATGCTAATCAACTTATATTTTATCCTTAAGCTAATTTATATTGGAGAAAAACTGGTTTGGCAACGAAAGTCACAAATTGCGTTGATTGCAGCAAGGCTGTTCTCTATAATACAAGACGCCCTAAACGTTGCCCAGAATGTATGTTACAATATAGGAAAAAGTATAAACAAGAATGGTACAAAACTAGGGGCGCTCCTAAAAAGGCGATTGAACGAAAGTTTCTCAGAGAGATTCTGAATAACCAAGAACTCCGGTTAAAGCTTAGACTTGACTGGGACCACTTTATTGGAAAAGGAACCCATTATTTAACAAATTTGAGGAAAGTCTGGATAAAACAAGACGAGCTTTGGCGAATTAAGAGCGCCTACGATCTACAAGAATGGATTCATGGTAGAAGAAAAGACTACAATAAATATTTTGATTGAAATACTGTCAACATAATATTATTGAGGTTCTGTTTCTTTTTTCTGTGGCGCAAAGATTATTGAGCCTTTAGTTTTAGAACCCCTTTTTACAGATTGCTATTTAATCCATGATTATTCCTATAAACCTTAAAAGAAAGCTGTTTGAGTTAGAATTTAGAGGGGCTGTCGGCTAGCCTGGTCTAGGCTACGTGGCTTGGGCCCACGTGACTGGAGAAAAGATAATTTCTAGAGTTCAAATCTCCACAGCCCCACCACAAAATATTATGATAATAAGAAGAGTAAACAGAAAGGGAAGTAATATTGAACTAATCAAGAGATTTTTACCGAACACTTCCCAAATTGAAGAATTTGATTTGCGTTTTCTTTAATGGGAAGACCCATTACAGTGGTTACGCCTGCTTTATGAATTTCTTTAAGCTTTTTAGTTACAGTATCTACATTTCCATATAATGTTAAATACGATGCTGCTTTCTCAAGGAAGACGCCCAATTCACTTTCATAAAAATTTGATGGAAGGGGCTTTTTCTCTTGTATGACTGCTCTAAGCGTAGATATTGCAGGGTCATAACCCATTCTTTTAAGTTCTTCTTTCACCCAACGTCTCCGCATTACATATCCGGAAAGACGGAAGAGGATGTCCCTAAGAAGCCTTGGATAATTCTCTGAAATCAAGTAAGGAATATACAACCCAAAATTATGGTTTTTAGCAACATCTTTCATCTTAACTATCTCTTCTTCAAATCCCTTATCCAATAGTAAAAACGGAGTCAAATCATACTCTGCACACAGCTCAGCTATTTTTGGACCCAGCCCTTCTGAACCAATGAAAACATCGAGATCTTCAAAGTGCCGTCTTACAAATTCGCTAGCTATTCTTAATGACTTAAGACCGGATTTTCTAGCCTCTTTAGTGCTAAGATAAGCGGGATTTCCAGGGACAAGAGTCAAGCCAACTTTACTCGTATCAATGTCTTCCAAAGTTTGTTTTAACAGTCTAAGAGAGTTATTATGTCTCGTTGAGAAAGTGAAGATCGTTTTTAGATCCTTTGAATGATTTATCAGTTCTTGAGCTTCATAAGGCATCAAGTAAAACTTTTTCCACTCGGAGTCTATTAGATGATAGGTCAGACCAGCCTTAGAGCAGAGTTCAGCAGACCATATCGTCCGACGCATCCTATCTTTTGATAATGATCCGTACCTGCTCCTTTTGGTTGCCTTACCATTTCCTGGACAAACTTGCATTAGCATCAATCCATGGCTAAGTTTAATCTATCTCTTAAGATACAACCATTTATAGCATTAGTCGAGTAATAGAAAAAATTCATAAGAATGTAATCACTTGTGAAGAAAACGTGGCCGCCGTAACGTAGAGAGGACAATGTAAGTCTTCACGGAGTCTGGTTAGCGTACTGGCCTGAAAGGCACACACAAAGCCTTGGCCAATGGAGCCAGGAGGCCGAGTTCAAATCTCGGCGGCGGCCTCCAAAAAACTAAATAAGTTTTTTAGAAAGGAACATGTCAACATTGAGATTGTAAATATTAATTACTTAGAGTACCATTCTTATAATTTTGAAACTAATAACACTAAACATTAAGTTGTTGATTTTTAAAAATCTAAGAGGGAAATGATTGGCTTCAGAGATTACAGACATTCTAACAGTTAAGGATCGAAATCGAATAAAAGTGTTCATTAAAAGCCTAGAGTTGATTGAAGAAGAAGAGATAAAACTAATATACAATAGCTGGAAGCCTGCCCCACTCTTCTATATTGGATATTTAATTTTCACAGATTACAGCATGATATTCCTACACTCCGAACCCACAATTGAACAACCAAAGAAAATTTTACAAATTCCTCTAGATGAGATCACTGAAGTGAAAGAGAAGAAATATTCGTTTACTGAGCACATTGTTGTGAAGACAAAAAAGAAAACCTATGATTTTGGCGTATTCACCGGTTTTTTGAAAGAAAGAAAAGCACCTTCGAACATTAAGGAAGTCGTAGATGAAATTATGACCCTAATTAAGAAATAGATCTACTTTCTTTATTGTTATTTTCACTGCAAAGTCATAAGGTCTACAAAATATTAAGGTGATTCGGAGTAAATAGTAAGATTTGATTTAGTGAAGAAGTTTTGTCGCTGAAATTCTTAGTCGTTAAACGTTCATTGCTTATCAGTATCTTACGTTCTGTAGACACAATTTCATCTTGGATCATTTGGGAATCAAGTGTTCAACGTGGATTTGAAGGAAATGTTACAAAGTTCCTAGTCAACTTTATTGCCCGGAATTATGGTGTCGATGCTATTCCTCTTATAGTTCTTTTTGACATACTTCTGCCTTTTATCACCTTTTATTCTCTATACTGGGTAATGGACAAACTCAACATAAAGGAAGATAATCAAAAGCTAATAAGCAGGGCTATGGCGTTGTTACTTTACATTCCTGTGATTGTAGGGCTCACAAGTAATCTCATGACTTTACTTGAATTCAACATGTAAATCTTTGATCGAAGCTACCTACTAACAAAGTAGACTAGGATTACAGCAATCACTGCTTCTGCAAGTATCAGAAAATCGTAAGAAGTAAAACTAGGCTCCAAAAACACAGTTTTAAACAGAAAATACCATGTTACGAAACTCACAACTATCAAAATGAAGTAAGCAATGGAGTCCCCTTTCATAAACAAGAAAACCTCATATTATCTCTAGGGTACTATTCAACTTTCACCGCTGTGCCTGTTGCTGTGACCATTATGTATCCTTCAAGAACCTCAGAGAGGTCAATATCAATACCCACAATTGCGTCAGCTCCACGAACACTTGCCTTCTCTATCATCATAGCGATTGCTTCGTCTCTTGCTTTATCCATCTCAGATATGTAAGAATCAGCCTTCCCCCCAAGCATTCCCTCTATCCCAGCAAGAAGCCTACCACCGACACCTCTCGTTCGCACTGTTGACCCGAAAACAATACCCAGCGATTCCTTTAATTTTTTACCAG
>JAGMEO010000018.1 GCA_023128135.1 Candidatus Bathyarchaeota archaeon
TTTCCCTTTCCGAACATTTCGATAGCCGTTGAAGGACAGACTTTAGGACATAGACCACATCCAATACAGCGCTCAATTTTCCACGTAACCATGGCTCGCATGCCCTTTACTATGGGAGCTTTTTCATACGGGTAAAGAATGGTCACAGGCTTTTTTTTAGCGTTTTTCAGTAGCTCTCTTTCCATGCTCAAGGAATCACCATCGGCATTAGCTCTACTAGGATGACTTGAATGAGTGCCAGAGGGGTTAGGTACTTCCAAGCTCCCTTGAGTGCTTGGTCTATCCTGAACCTGGCAAATAAAGCCCTGAGATTTGACAAGATTAAGATACAGATTACAAGTTTTGTGAAGAAGTATAGAACAGATTGTGTTTGCCATGGACCTATTGGGCCTCCCAAGTATAGAGAGACCATTAATGACGCCGCTAAGACGAGTTCGAAGTCTTCTGTTAGTCTTAATAGGGCAAGTTTCTTCCCACTGAACTCAACAAACCATCCCTTCACAATTTCTGTCTTAGCTTTTGGTATATCAAATGGAACCATCCGGAGTTCTGCTAAAAGGCATATAGTGACTATTACAAAACCCAAAGGTTGAGCCAGTAGTAACAAGTGTTCCGAGGCTTGGAATTGAACAATTTTGCTTAACGAGAGACTCCTGGCTGAGATGGCTGGCCCTGTCATAGCTATGGTCAGAGGTATCTCAAATGCAAGCATCTGGAGGATGACTCTCATACCCCCGATCATGCTGAATCGATTTGTCGATGACCAAGCGCTTAGAAATGTGATGATTATTCTAAGAGTCATTACAAACATTATGAAGATTAAGTCCCCTTCAAACCACACGAGCGCGGAGGAACCAGCTATGGGGATCAGAAAAAGAGGCATTAGGGAAAGGGTTAGGATCAATATTGGACCGAGAGAGAACATTATTCTATCTACGGCTGCAGGTATGATGTCCTCATTTGACAGTAGTTTAATGAAATCCGCGAAGGGTTGAAGTATTCCTTCGGGACCCGTATGTTTGGGGCCAACACGGTTCTGGAGTTTAGCTACTGCCTTTCGGTCCAACCACTCACAGAAGAAGGCTAGGAAAAGCAGGAATAATAAGCCTGGAAACACTATGATGTCAAGAAAAGGCATCATCTCTCTTCATACCATCCTATAGAGTACTTTCTCAACTCGTCTCCTGTCCAGCTGTTGGTGCTTCTATTTTCTGTGTCAATAAAGGTCATTCGCTCAGCGCAAGCTATGCAAGGATCTATTCCAGCAATGATCATAGGAATGTCAGCAATGTTCATATTCTCAAACATCTTGCAAAGTGGCAATAGGTTCGCTAGGGTAGGCGCCCTCATCTTGAGCCGGGCTAGTTTGTCTGTTCCATCCGCTCTCAAGTAGTGAAGATTCTCTCCTCGAGGAGCCTCAACTCGACTCACAGCCTCGCCTTGTGGAACCTGACTTGGAACCCTGACTCTCACCTTTCCTTTAGGCAAGTTGTCTAACATTTGACGAATTATTTCTATACTCTCAAAAACTTCTTCGCACCGGGCTAGAAGTCTACTTGCTACGTCGCATCCATCGTATGTGATGATGTTGAAGGAGGCTTCTTCGTAGGCAGCGTAAGGGTCATCAAATCTTATGTCTCGCTTGATTCCACTTGCCCTCAGCGTGGGGCCGACAGCACCGAATCTTAAAGCATCTTTAGGGCGTAGTATTCCTACTCCAACCGTCCTCTTCAATATGGTGGGCTCTGTCATACATAACTTCTTGTAGTACTTCATCCTATCTTCTAGTTGGTCGAGTCCCCTCTTAACAGGATTAACTGCAATAGCTGTTAGATCCCTGCGTAATCCACCTATAGTGTTTATTCCATAGTTCACTCTCTTTCCAGTAATTGTTTCCACCATGTTTAATGCGATCTCCCTGTCACGCCAAGTATACATGAAGAGGGTCTCAAACCCCATCTCGTGGGCTGTAAAACCTAGCCACATGTAGTGGTTCTGTATTCTTTCCATTTCAGCTATAATTGTCCTTAGATATCTTGCCCTTGCTGGAATTTCTACGCCAAGAATCTCCTCTACTGCCTGAGAGAAACATATGACATGAGCTTGGGAGCAAAGTCCGCACACGCGTTCAACCAGATGAATGTTCTGAGTATATGTACGATCTTCAGCCAACTTTTCAATTCCACGGTGAACGTAACCTAAGCGTAGCTTCACAGAGACCACTCTTTCACCATCAACCTTGAAGGTGAAGTTTATTGGCTCCTTCAAAGCTGGATGTTGAGGGCCAAATGGGATCCGAAATGTTGACATTAAGAACCCTCCAGCTTATGTTTAATGATCTCTGAAGTCCATTTCTTTCTCAAGGGATATACATCGTCAGGCCAACCTTCAGGTAGTAATAGAGGAGAAAGATCTGGGTTTCCAATGAAAGTCACACCAAAAAGGTCATGAACTTCTCTCTCATAGAGAGCCGAGCCCGGGATGAGGTCAACTATTGTCGGTATCACCGGTTCCTTTTTTGATGTCCGCGTTCTTAATGAGAGCACTAACTCTTTGTGTTTCAGATGGTAGATCACTTCGATCTCCTTTCCAATGTCCACCCCCGTTATCGTGGCTATTTGGGTGAAGCCTTTAATCTTAACTAGCCTTTCCATGGTTTTTCTAAAGTCGTCTTGGGATACTGTGACAAATACCCGGCGACTTTGTTGAACCGTGATTTCTATGGCTTTTCTTTCAAGCCATTTGTCACGCCATTTTAGCTTCATCATTGTTTCTTCTCATATTTTTTGATGGCTTGTATCAAACCGTTAATTATTGCCTCCGGCTTGGGTGGACATCCGGAAACATAAATATCCACTGGAATGACTTTGTCAATTCCACCATGGATATTGTAAGAACCAGTAAATGGAGCGCCGCTGATAGCGCAGGTTCCGACTGCAACGACGCACTTCGGATTTGGCATCTGCTCATAGATACGAACAAGCCGATCCTTAGTCTGTCTAACTACTGGTCCGGTTGCAACTAGCACATCGGCGTGTCTTGGGCTTCCTTGTAGAATGATGCCGAACCGTTCAAGGTCAAACCTTGGTGTAAACGCGGCAACAACTTCGATGTCACACCCATTACAGGAGCCAGTGTTGAAGTGGAGAGCCCATGGAGACTTCTTCCTAGCCCAAGATATCAAACCCATTATTCTTCTCTCCTCCAGAGGGGAAGCAATGTAACTATCGCAAGTAAGATTATTATGCAGAAGACTATGGGATAAAATCCGTGACCAAAAGAAGTTGTTAGAATGAAGGCTGAGATATCGAATATTATAAAGTATGTAATATATATGAAAAACCTTTCAGCATTTACTTGAAACTTCTTTGCTGGAAGATTCTCACCACATGCGTAGGGAGCAAGTTTATCGCTGGTGTTCTTACTTTTAGGAGCTATAAATGAACCAATAAGATACAGTGATGCACTAAACACTAATGACAGTAGAAAAATTAAGGAGACTGAAAATATGAAGCCACTCAAAGCCGTTCCCTCAAAAAAAGGAGTGATAGATTCCAACAAAGACTAAAACGCTTGGGAGGCTTGACACTTGCCCTTTTTCTTGGTTCCATTTTAAGTTGATGTGCTCTGTTCATCGCGGGATTTTCCGGTTTTCTTGAATTAACCTATTTTCCTCTTTATAGTAATTTTGGACTCGCTCTGTTAATTTTTAGGGGCTCATCACTAAAATTGACTGGTGCAATTTAGAGCGTGATCGGAAACCGCGTAAAGGGGCACGATCATATTAATCGTTAGTAAAGTCCTAAAATTACATTTTAATCAAAGCTTTTTAATTTAAATGTTCAGGTTGGTTGACGTTGTTAATTCTTTTATGCGTATGTGCCATCCTTTCACATCGTCTATGCGCACATTTTATCTTGTCTCCGAGAGGGCATTTACGATACACCATTTGACGTTATGCTTTTGGAGAGCCTCCAAGCTTGGAGGTAGACTTCTTGAGGATGTTATTTAATTATTGCTTTTTTGCTTTCGTAATGTTGAGGGGGCAACGCGGATCGTTCCTAAGATCCTTCTTACCAAAGAACCAGTTAAGAAGCCTTAGCAGAACCACACTGATTAATCCGCAAAAATGAAACATAGAAAAACCACATAAAGATTTTGAATAGCACACTGAAAGAAATAATGGTAAAAGAACTAGCATCAATCCAAAACATTCCAAAAACGGTATAAAATCTGTTTCAAGACAGAATAACGTAAATTTTAAATAATTTTGTTTCAAATGATTTTAAATACTTAAAGGAGCTTAGAAATCTAATAATGGCAGAAATATGTTCTATTTGTGGTCTTCCAAAGGAAATTTGCGTCTGTGGTACTATTAGTAAAGAACAGCAGAAAGTAATTGTTACCCTTGAGAAAAGAAAATGGGGTAAGGCAACTACTATTATTGAAGGATTTGATGAAAAAAGTGTTGACTTAAGTAGACTTGCTCAAAAACTGAAAACTCTTTGTGCCTGTGGCGGAACAGCAAAGAATAATCAAATAATTCTTCAAGGCGATCACAGAGAGAAAGCAAAAGAACTTTTGGCAAAGCAAGGCTTTCACGAAGACAACATTGAGATTAAATCCCGAATATCTCGAACTCGTAAGCGCAGGTGACTTTTTTTGAACACTCTTGATAGAGTGGTTGTAATATGCCTTTTTTAAAAAGTTTAGTTGAGGTTTTAAGGAATTTAAAAAGAGATGGTGTTAAACCAAAAATCTGTCCAAAATGTGGGAGTCAGAGAGTGTCTTTCTTAAGTAAATATGATTTATGGCTATTTCCTGAACAATATGTCTGCAAGGATTGTGGATATCAGGGTTCGCTATTTATTGAATTAGAAAAAGATGAAAAAAAAGGTAAAAAGGAAGCAGAGGGCAGACGTTAAGTGTTTTAGACGTCTAAACCCAGCACTTCTCTGAGACCACGATATCTGTTCCTGACTGTTACTTCTGTTACTCCTGCTGATTCTGCAAGGTCTTTCTGAGTCTTTCTTTCGCCTTCTAACACACACGCAATGTATAATGCTGCTGCTGCCATACCCATTGGATCTTTGCCCGAAACGGCTCTATTCTTCTTAGCTATCTTTATGACTTGAATGGCTCTTTGCTGAGTCTTTTCACTGATGTTTACTTTAGACGCAATCTTTGGAATGTTCCTTATTGGATTTGCAATAGGCATCTTTATGTCAAGTTCATAGATAAGTAAACGGTAACATCGTGCAACGTCCTTCTTTTTTATTAGACCTGCTTCTGCAGTCTCCCTTAAAGTTCGAGGGGTCTCAGTGAAACGACAAGCCGCGTATAGAGAAGCTGCGACTATAGCTGAGATTGATCGTCCCCGCACTAAACCCTTGTCTAAAGCTCTACGATAAATGAGAGCCCCCTTCTCCTTAACAGTATCTGGGACATAGATCTTATCCGCTAATCTATCTAGTTCAGCCATTGCCTGAGCAAGGTTTCTATCTATGGATGAATGTACTCTGGACCTGATCTGCCACTTTCGCAGTCTAAGCATTTGAATTTTTGTTGATGTTGGAAGCTGCCTTCCAAAAGCATCTCGATTAATTCTGTCTATAACTGTTGATAGACCTTTATCATGAACAGAATATGAAGTTGGAGTGCCAACCCTGCTTCTAGCGTTCTTTTCTTCTCTTGTGAAAGCTCTCCACTCAGGCCCACTGTTCATAACATTCTCTTTCACTACTAGACCACATTCTCCACATACAACTTCGCCCCTACCATAATCTTCAATAAAAGTAGTCCCTCCGCACTCTGGACAACTTGTAGTCCTTCTAATTGTTCGATAGGATTGTTTTGAGTCTGACAATTTGGTTCCTCCACTATAAGTGCTCTATCAACCAGAAAACATATACTGCACTTGTTGCAGGCTCAGAAAAACCTTCATATGCCTAAATTAAGTTATATATAAGCTTTTACTCTGGCCCAATAGAGTATTTATAAAGCAATATATGTTACATATAAATCTTGCGGTGCTATCAACAATGAGCTCACCAAAGAAACTAGAAGTATAATAATCTCCTATTTAATTGAAGAAATCATCTGATGAAGCTGGTGAAACAGAAAATGAACATTAAACGAAATGAGAATAAAACACATTTTCTCTCTACTTTAAGAAAGATGGCAAACGGAGCAAAATTCGAATTCAAGGAAGATTTTTATTTAAATGAAATTGAAAGCCTCTCGATTATCGACAAACTTCGTCTGTCAAGTAAACATAATGAAGTGTATAAAATTAAAACTGAAAAAGAAACCTTTCTTGTAAAGAAATTTTTGGATAATCGAGCAAGACACGAATATAATGCTTTAAACAAAGCTTATGAAAAAGGTGTTAGGGTTCCAAAGCCTCTCATTTTAGTTGATAACAAGGTGTTAGTTACTGAGTTCATTGAAGGAATAAATCTTTGTGACCAGCTCAATAGGACCTTAAACTCGAAGTATTCTGATATGTTGGCAGAATGGTTTTCATCACTCCATTCTTCTTTCAAGAAAAAAAATGAAACACTAGTGAAATCGGAATCAATTCTTAGGAACTTTATTGAAGCACAAGATAATGTTGTTGGTGTTGATTTCGAATTTTCTCATTATGGCAATCCTATCAAAGATATTGGTGAAATATGCGCTTCAATACTAGACACAAATCCTATGTTCACAGAAGATAAATATTCTCTTTGTCGTAGGTTAATTCAAAGGTACGAGAAAAAAATGGGTGTAATAATATTAAAAGAAGTTGTTTTATGGACGGTTAAAGCCTTGGAGAAGACTATGACTCAAAGACCGAATCAAAAGAAAATTCTTTCTGAAAAAGCTTATGAACTAAAAACAGGAAGAAAAAGTTTAGTTTAATATTAGTAAATATTTTTAAAACAAAATATGTGGTGGAATATTTAAGAATGGTCAAGATAAAAGTTGCGTTCAAGTTTTGGTTTGAAACTGAGGAAAAATATGTTTTTGGGGAAGGAGCGTTAAAGCTTTTAGAAGAGGTTTCAAAATCCGGCTCATTATTGAAAGCAGCAAATTCTGTACAGATGTCTTATCGTTATGCGTGGGGTCTTTTAAACAAAATCAAGAAAGCCATTAACTCCCCTGTCATTATCACTCATAGAGGTGGTAAGCATGGTGGGGGTGGATCAAGACTTACAGATAAAGGGAAATTTCTACTTCAAAGTTATCTTAAAATAAAAAAAGATTTCAATATTCTATCAAAAAAACATTCAGAATATTTACAATCACACATATAATTGATTATATATTCATCCAATCCATAAAGATTTAAATAGATATTTTAGCAAAAAGTTGCCTTCATAATGGAAGGATTGTCATGACTGAATACCGCCAAACAGATCAATTTCATTGGTTTCCTCCTGCGATGAGGGTTACTTAAAGTTATTCCTAGTTGTAACTATCATTTGTTTGACTCAAAGATTTTTCAGAAAATATATTGAAAGGGTGGTTTTTTGAAAACAATTTTAAAGTGCATAAATTGCGGCAAAGTTTTTCCTGAAAATATTACAACTTATAAATGCAGTCATTGTGGAGATCTATTAGATGTAACATATGATTATCAAGAAATAGATCCAAGAGTTCTGAAAGAAGAGTGGAAATCAAGAAGCCTTGAAGTTTGGAAATACAAAGAGTTGTTACCGCTACAGCCAATTAACCCAGTGACGCTGGGGGAAGGAGGAACAACTCTACATAACTGTAGCAAACTCAGTCGAATGATTGGACTAAAACATCTTTATGCAAAGAATGAGGGAGAGAACCCAACAGGGTCATTCAAAGACCGAGGCATGACTGTAGGTATAAACAAGGCTCTGGCGCTTGGAATGAAGATTACGGCTTGTGCTTCAACAGGTAACACTTCAGCTTCCCTCGCTGCTTATTCTGCAAAAGCAGGTCTCAAATGCGTTGTTCTCATACCTTCAGGAAAGATTGCTGCTGGAAAATTGTCGCAAGCAATAGCTTTTGGAGCCAAAGTACTAGCGATCAAAGGCAACTTCGATGACGCTTTAGTTATGGTTCAAAAAATATGTGAAAAATACCCTATCTACCTACTCAACTCTATCAATCCTTTTCGACTTGAAGGACAAAAAACTCTCGCGTACGAAGTATACGAGCAAATGAACTATTCTATTCCAGACAATGTTTTCGTTCCAGTTGGCAATGCTGGTAACATAAGCGCAATATGGAAAGGCTTCTGTGAATTAAAGAAACTTGGATTCATTGAGAATTTCCCACGTATGATTGGAGTTCAAGCTGAAGGGGCTTCACCAATTGCTTCAATGATTAAAGGAAACAAAGAAAATCTCGAACCTTTCATGAATCCAGAGACACTTGCATCAGCTATTAGGATTGGATCACCAGTAAATTGGAAGAAAGCTCTTAAAGTTGTTAAAGAATCAAAAGGTACAGTCATATCGGTTACTGATGCAGAAATAATTGAAGCTCAAAAACAACTTGCAAAAACAGAAGGCCTATTTGTTGAACCCGCTAGTGCAGCATCGTTTGCAGGATTGAAAAAGTCAATAGAGACAGATGAATTCTCTTCCTCAGAATCCTTTGTCTGTGTGCTCACAGGCAATGGATTAAAGGATCCCGACATTATTTCAAAGTATTACGCGAAGCCTATTGAGGTTGAGAACAAAATAGAAAGCCTTTTGGCTCAATTACAAGATATCCACAATGATCAGGAACTGGAGATTGAAGTAGCACATGGTTAAAGTGGCAATTGATCTAGAACTCCAAGATAAACCAGGGCAACTAGTTAAGGCCTTGGAGTCAATAGCAAAATTCGGTGGAAACATAACTTCTGTCTATCATCATCGTGAAAGAATGAAAGGAGAAGCAGTGCCAATTTCTATAGGCTTTGAAATAAAAGATCCAAAAAGGACTAACGATATTATATCTACTATAAAAACGCAAGGTTTTACAATTCTTAGAACAGAGTTTGAACAAAAAACCTTCAATGCTACCGTAATCCTGATTGGTCATGTCTTTCAGGCGAACATAACAG